>JBGPYK010000217.1:0-5016 GCA_041493245.1 Methylomirabilia bacterium
CCACGTCGGGATGGTGGCGGCGCGAGTGGGCTGGGCGATGCTGCCGCTCCTGCCCCTGGCGCTCGCTGCTTGGTCGGACGGCAAACGAAACTTCCCCTGGAGCGTCGTCCTGCTGGTCGCCGCGGTCGTCCTCACCCACCCGGCACATGGACCCGCGGCCGGCGTTCTCGTCCTCCTCGCGGCCTGGTGCTCCGCGGCGCCACGGTGGGCCGCGGCGGGCCGCGCCGTCGCCGCTCTCGGCCTCGCCGCGGGAGTCGCGGCGTTCTGGGCGCTTCCGCTCGTCACGCACCTCGAGCACACCCGCGCGCTCGCCTGGGGATCGCTGTCGGTGCGCGAGACCTTGCTCGGTCATCCGCTGGCATGGGCGCTCGTCGTCCTCGTCGCCGCCGGCAGCTGGCCCCGCGCACGCCTCTCGCCGACGGTCGCGCTGCTGCGGATCTTCCCGTGGGTGATGGTCGTCGTCGTCCTCGTCGACGCGCTCGTGCTCGAGCGCCTCGGTCTCCGCTGGCTTCCGGCCGACCGGGTCGTGGATTCTACCTGGCTGGCGTTCGTCCTCGCCGGCGGGGCGGCCGCGGGCCGCGTGATCGGCGCTGCCAGCGCCGGCCGCCCGCGCGCCCGCGCGGCGCTCTCCCTCGCCGCCGTCGGCGTCGCCGTTCTTCTCGCGCTTCCCGGACGGACGCTGACCCTGTGGCCACGCGCTTCGGATTGGCCGCGCTACGAGACTATCGAGCGGGGCATGCGGCTCGATGCACTGTGGTCGACACTGCGCGCAGCTCCGGCCGGTCGCGTGCTCTTCGTCCGCTCCGGGGTGCCCTTGGTCTACAGCTCCGAGTGGTGGCGCTCCCACAGTCACGTCACCGCGATGACTCCGCTCGCCACCGGACGCGCGATCGTCAACGGGACGTTCACGCACCCGTCGCCGGTGGCGGCGCTGCTCTACCGGGGCGACGCCGGACGCGGCGCTATTCGCGAGCTGGTCGAGCGGCTGGATGGCCGGCGCCTCTTCGGGCGCGCCCTCGACGAGCTGGACAGCGGGGTCTTCAACGCCTACGCCGACCGCCTGGGCGTCAGCGTCGTCGTCGCCCTCGACGAGGACGTCCCCCATCTGCGCTCGCTGCGCGATAACCCGCTGTTCCCGCACGCGACACCGTCACCGCCCTTCGTCGTCTACACCCGCCGGTCGCCCGTCGCGCTCCCGCTCGAGGTTGCGCCGGGCCGTCTTCGGCTCACGGCGGAGGCGCCGCCCGACACCTGGCTGCCCACGCGCATGGCCTACTACCCGCTCTGGCACGCGGCGAGCGAAGGCCACGCGATGCCGACGCGCCGCGGAGACCTCGGCGATCTCGAGGTGCGCGCCCCCCGCCCCGGCGCCGTCATCGACCTGGTCTACAAGCCGGGACTCGCGGAGGCTGCCGGCATCGTCGTGAGCGTCGCCTCCCTCGCCACGCTCGCGATCCTCTGGACCACCGCACGGCTCCGCGCCCGGCGGGCGATCAGCGCGGCGTAAGCCGCACCAGCGGCAGCGGTCCCTCCAGCTCGCCCTTCATCACTGGGTGCTGGTTGCCCGGTGGGATTGAAGTTGTCAGCTTGGCGCAGCCGGAAACGAGCAGGAAGACTGCACCGGTCAGGAGTCACCGGTGGTCACTGGGTCAAGGCGCGTTACCGCGAGAACAATTCGTGTAGGGCGGGGGCTTGTCCCCCGCCGCTCGCTGACCGATGAGAGATGGCGTCGGCGGGGGACAAGCCCCCGCCCTACAGATCCACAGAACCTGTCCGATGCCAGCGAACATCGATCATGAATAGTTCACGCCAGACCTCGACATTGGGGAGGCGCGCGATCGTGCGGAACAGAAGGCGTGTGGGCAGCAGCAGCGAGTCTCAGTGATCCCGCGCGTGCGGGAGCCTCTCGACCAGAATCGCCAGGATGCGCTCCAGCGGCGGAACGAGAGAGTCTCGCAAGGTAGCAATTTCGTCGCGCAGCGTCCTGATCTCGCCACGGAGCGTCGCAAGCGCGCTGCTCGCGGTAGTGACGGCGCTCCTGGTCGATGCGGTCATACCGAAGATGACGGAGAGGATGATTCCCACGATGGCGAGGGCGATCCCCAGATCCTTAAGGACGCCGAGGGCTTCCAGGATGGCGACGACGATCGTCGCGGCGCCGGCGATCAGCGTCAACGTCCACCACACGTTCCAGTATTCGACCTTCATCTTCGCGAGACCTCTTCTGGCCGACACGCCCACAGTCTCGGTCTTCGACGGCGCGCGCGCAAGTGTATCGAAATGACGACGCTGATCGCGCTCACCGGGGAACGTCGGCGGGTGGGTCGCCCGCAGCTTCGGCAGAGGTTACTTTTCCAGGGAGATCACTACTGGGTCGCGATCGTATGGGTGAACAGGACGGCGCCGTCTTCGTCTATGATGCGGACGGTGAGGCCGGCGGAATCGATCGTGATCGAGCCGAAATTGTTCGCGCCGCCGCGCGCAAAGAGCGTGCGTGGATTCAGACCCTCGTCGAGCGGCCGCGGCCGCCCGTGCCGGGCCTCGAGCGGACCGGCGATCAGCTCGTGGAACGTCCAGCCCGGGAACGGCGCGTGGCGGACCACTTCGGCGTGATGGACGTCGGCGGCGAGAAAGACCAGGTTCTTCACACCGCGCGCGCGCAGTGCGCCGAGGATGGCGTCACGCTCCACCGCGAAGCCGGTTTCACCCTCTTCGGGCAGGCCGAACACGCTGGCGTTCGACCATGAGTCGTGCGCCGTCCCTCCCGTGGGCACGGAGAGCGGCACGCTCGTGGCCACGACCTTCCAGACGGCCGCGGACGACGCCACGCCCTCGACCAGCCAGCGCCGCTGCGCGGGGCCCAGCATCGTCTTCGACGGCCCGTCGGGCTGGGCGTTGGGGCTCCGGTACTGGCGCGTGTCGAGGATAAACAGCTCGAGCAGCGCTCCCCACCGGACGCTTCGATAGAGCCGTCCCGGCTCCTCGGGCGGCGGCAAGATCGGCCAGTATTCGAGGAAGGCGCGGCGCCCGGCGGGCATGAGCGGCTCGGTCGGCCCCGAGAAGTCGTTGCGCACTTCGTGATCGTCCCAGATGGCGTAGACCGAGGTCGCGCGCGAAAACCGCTGGACGGCGGCGTCGGCGCGGTTGTACCGGTGCTTGTCCCGGTATCCTGCAAGCGTCCTGGCGACGAAGTTCCCGCCCGGCACCACCCCAGGCTGGTCGCACGGGGAATCGGCGTAGATCGTGTCGCCCAGGAACAGGAAGAACTCGGGACGGAGCCGGGCCATCGTGTCGAAGATCCGGTACCCCGTGTCGACGCGACGGCAGAAGCCCTGGCCGCCGAGGTCGCCGCTCCAGAGGAACGTCACCGGCGCCGCCGTCTCGGGACCCGGCGCCGTGACGAACTCGCCTCCGACACTCTCTCCCCGTGTCTGGACACGATAGCCGTAGCGGGTGGCCGGGACGAGTCCGTCGAGCCTCAGCTTGCCCGTGAGGTCGTCGCCGCTGCGGACGGTCAGCGTCGCACGCGCGCGCGTGGTCGCGCCCGCCGGCCCGTACTCGATGGCGACGTCGCCCTCGGCCGCCCCGCGCGTCCACACGACCACGGAGGTGGCCGTCACCTCGCCCACCGTCACGAGCAACCCGGTGGCGGCCGGCGCGGCGCGCCCGGGGAGCAGGAGCATCGCTACCACGGCCACGGCCGCCGCCCGTGTCATCGAAGACGTCACGGAAGGTCTACTCCAACGTCAACGCCTCGAGATCCGTCGAGATCTCGTGAGCAGGCGCGGGTCCATGGGGGAACGTCCCGTCCGGCGGAAGCGGGTTTTCTCCGCTAGACCAGGGGGTCGTAATTGAAATACTGTCCCGAGGTCTCGAGGGGGACGCAGTGGTGCTGGAGAGTTCCCGGAAACATCTCGGCGAGGCGCTCCACGGTCCAGCCCTCCGCGTGATGCACGCGCATGATCGGGCGCATGTGGCTGAACAGCATGATCTCCTTGCCCCGCACGCCGAACACCTGCCCCGTCACCTCCTTGGCGAGGTCGGAAGCGAGAAACGCGGCGACGGGGGCGATATGGGCCGGCGTCAGCTTCTTGATCTTCTCGACCCGCGCCTTCTGCGCCTCCGTCTCGGTGGGGATGGTACCGATCATCCGCGTCCAGGCGAAGGGCGAGATGCAGTTGGCGGTGACGTTGTAGCGGGCCATGTCGAGCGCCGTGACCTTGGTGAGGCCGACGATGCCGAGCTTGGCGGCGGCGTAGTTCGCCTGCCCCACGTTCCCCACCAGTCCCGACGTCGACGTCATGTTGATGACGCGGCCGGAGCGCTGCTCCCGCATGAACGGCGCCGCCGCCCGGGTGACGGCGAAGGCCCCCTTGAGGTGCGTGTTGATGACGGCGTCCCACTCCTCTTCCGTCATGTTGAAGATCATGCGGTCGCGCAGGATGCCCGCGTTGTTGACGACGATGTCGATCCGCCCGAAGGTGTCGATGGCGGCCTGGACGATCCGCTGGCCCCCGGCCATCGAGGCGACGGAGTCATAGCTGCCGACGGCTTGGCCGCCCGCCTTCCGGATCTCGGCCACCACCTCGTCGGCCGGCGCCTGGCCACCGCTCTGGCCCGACTCCGTCCCGCCGTAGTCATTGACGACCACGCGGGCCCCGAGCCGCGCCATGAGCATCGCGATCTCCCTGCCAATGCCCCGCGCCGCCCCCGTCACCACCGCCACCTTATCCTTCAGCACCATCCCGCAGTCCCCCCACTCTCCGAATGACAAGCGCCGCACACGATACCACAGCACCGCAGACCGATGAAAAAGGGTCCAGATGCTAGCTCGGAGGATTCATGAACGAGCGACGCGCGCGCCGAACGGTGACACGGCGGGAGGGGGGCGGACGGCGCCCTCTGACCACAGCCGTCTTTGCTTCGATCACCGGCCAGCCATTCCCACTCTTTCCGCCTGTTTCGTCCTATCGCGAATCGGGAATGGGTCACCCGGACGCCGTCCGCCCCCCTCCC
>JBGPYK010000090.1:0-7693 GCA_041493245.1 Methylomirabilia bacterium
AGCTCGGGCGTGCGTTTGGCCGCCAGCACGCCCGCCGTCCGGGCGACACCGAGGACGTCGCCCTTGGGGGCGTTGCCCTCGCGGATGGCCCGCAGCGTGGCGGGAAGCATCTTCAGACGGGCGCGGGCGATCGCCTCCCGGACAGTTTCCGGCTTGGCGGAGACGTCGACCATGCGGGCGTCGCCCCGCGTGGAGAGATGGGTGAGGCCGCGGAACGACGTCCTTCCCCCGTTCCGCGGCATGTGCGCGTCCGGGTACCGGTCAGGCCGTGACGGCCCGTGCCTGACGGATGATCGTTTCCATCCGGTCCTTGGCCATCAGCTTCAGCTTCTTCAGCTCGGTGATCCGCCACTGTTGCTCAGCCGAGAGCGAGGACGTTTGCTTGAGCTCCTCCAACTCGACGTCGTGCCGATGATGCTCGACGCGGAGGGTCCGGAACTCCTCGTTCTCGGCCAGCAATCGTTCGATGACGGTCTCCTGGTCCATGCGCGCCTCCCTCTGGCCGGTGGTAAAAAACAAACAAGCCAGCGCTCGTCCTCGCTGGCTCGTCACGACGGTCGCTGATCGATCCCCCCCCGTCCACGTACTCCTGGCTGCGGGTGATTCTTTTATAGCCCCTGGCCCACGGGGGTGTCAAGGGATGCTGGGATCAGGGATGCGGGGTCACGGATGAGGTGCGGGGCGCTGGCCTTGATGACGGCCGTGACGGCGGCGCCGGGGACCAGGCCCAGCTCGTCGACGGAGCGGGGGGTGACGGCGGCCACGAGGGGGAACCCGCAGTCGACGTGGACGTGGACGTGCGGCGTCGAGGCGCTGACGCGCGTCACCCGCCCCGCGAGCTGGTTGCGGGCGCTCGTCTGGATGGGCGCCTCGTGCGGCAGCGTCAACGTGACATCCTCAGGGCGGATGCCGACGCGCACCCGCTCGCCGGGCACCGCCACCGCCGCCACTTCCAGCGTGCGTCCCGCGACGGCGATCAGGACGGTGCCAGCGCCGACCGCGACGACCTCACCGCTGACGATCGTCTCGACGCCCACGAAGCGGGCGACCTCCTCGGACACCGGCGCCCGGAACACCACCGCCGTCTCGTCGACCTGATGCAGACGGCCCCCGATGAGGACGGCCACCCGGTCGCCGAGCGCCTGCGCCTCGCCGCGATCGTGCGTCACGAGGATCGTGGTGACACGGTCGACCCTCAGAATTGCCGCCAGGTCGGGGATGAGCGCCGCCCGCGACGGCGCGTCGAGGCCCGAAAACGGCTCGTCGAGCAGGAGCAGGTCGGGCTCGAGGACGAGCGCCCGCGCGAGCGCAACCCGCTGACCCTCGCCGCCCGACAACGTGCGCGCCTGGCGGTCGCGGAGGCCGGCGATGCCGAAGCGGCTGAGCCAGCGCTCGACCCGCGTCGACTGCTCGGGCTTGGCCACGCCGCGGAAGCCGAGACCCAGGCCGACGTTCTCGGCGACGGTCATGTCGGCGAGCAGCGGCTGCTGGAAGACCACGGCCATCCGCCGCCGGACGTCGAGGGCGTCCCCGGC
This sequence comes from Methylomirabilia bacterium, assembly GCA_041493245.1. Classification (GTDB taxonomy): domain Bacteria; phylum Methylomirabilota; class Methylomirabilia; order Rokubacteriales; family CSP1-6; genus DATHGT01. Next base: position 1,536 of record JBGPYK010000090.1, read on the forward strand.
GTCGACCGGCCTCCCGCGCCAGCGCACCGTGCCCCCGGTGGGCCGTTCGAGCAGCCCCATGACGCGCAACAGCGTCGACTTGCCGCTGCCGTTCGGCCCGATGACGGCAAGCACCTCGCCCTGCGAGGCCCCGAGGGCGTCGACGTCGAGCACCTCCACGCCGCCGTACGCGACGCGGATGGACGTCACGTCGATGATCGGACCGTCCATCATGCGGGGAGGACCTGGATCGAGCCACGGTGGATCGAGAGCTGCCAGTGGCGATCGCGATCCAGCTCGAGGATCTCGTGGACGAGCCGGGGCACCTCGACCTCGAGATCGTACTCGCCCTGCGCGGGTGGGCCTGGCTCGTCGAGACGGATGGCGAGGCTCCACGTCGTCCCGAAGTCGGCCTGACTCACGACCGTCCCAGTCATCAGGTTCATGTGGTGGCCGGGATCGGGCGCGCCGCGGTCCTTCCGGATCAGCCGGACGTACTCGGGCCGGATGAAGAAGGCGATGGGGCTGCCGGGTGGCGGCAGGTAGGCCCGGCTCGGCGAGTTGACCGCTTCCAGCATCTGGCCGCGCCAGCGGAGCTGGATGCGGTCGGGCGCGGCCTTGAGCACCGTGCCGTGGAAGATGTTGCGGATCCCCATGATCCGCGCCACCGTCTCGGACGCGGGCTGCCAGAGCAGCTCGGACTTCGGCGCGGACTGGAGCACGCGTCCCTGCTCATAGACGACCACGCGGTCGGCGAGCTGATAGGCCTCCGAGAGATCGTGCGTGACGACGACGGTCGCCTTCCCCCACTCTCTGATCGTCCGCGCGAGATCGTCCCGGAGCTGACGGCGAAGCGGCGCGTCAAGTGCCGAGAGCGGCTCGTCGAGCAGGAGCAGATCGGGATCGGTGGCGAGCGCGCGGCCGAGCGCGACCCGCTGCTGCTGCCCGCCCGATAGCTCTCGCGGGTGGCGTTCCTCGAGGCCCGGGAGCCCCAGCCGCTCGATAACCATCTCCGTCCGCTCCCGGCGTCTGGCCGCGGGCCAGCCCTTGAGGCCGAAGGCGATGTTGTCGCGCACGGTGAGATGGGGAAACAGTGCGTAGCCCTGAAAGACGTAGCCCAGCCGGCGCGACCGCGGCGGACGGTTGATGCCGGTGGCGGCGTCGAACAGCACTACCCCGTCGAGCGCGACACGGCCTACGTCGGGTCGGATGAGCCCGGCCAGACAGTGCAGCGTCAGCGTTTTGCCGGAGCCGGAGGGTCCGACGAGTGCAACGACCGGCTCCGCCGCGTCCCAGTGGACGTCGAGCACGAAGTCCGGGAGCCGCTTCGTGAGCGCGACGGACAGCACGGCCGCCCGGATCAGTACCGCACGCGGACGAGGCGGCCGACGCCGACGAGGAGAACGATCACCGCGACGACCGCGAGGAGCGCCAGCACGTTCGCCTCCCGCATCGCGTTCGCCTGGACGTGGTCGTAGATGGCCAGGGGAAGCGTCTGTGTCCGTCCCGGGATGTTGCCCGCGACCATCAGGGTGATCCCGAAGTCGCCGAAGGCCCGGCAGAACGCGAGGACGACCCCCGCCACGACGGATCGCCACGCCAGCGGGAGCGAGACGCTCCAGAAGACGCTCGACTCCGACCGCCCCAGCGTCCGCGCCGCCTGCTCCAACCGCTCGTCCACCGATTCGAAGCCGGCCTGCGCGGCCCTGATTAGGAGCGGCAACGATCCCACGCACGCGGCCAGCACCGCCGCCCGCCACGTGAAGGCCAGCTCGATGCCGAGGCGGCCGAGGAGACGGCCGAGGGGGCCGCGGTTCCCGATGAGGACTAATAAGTAATACCCGAGCACCGTGGGCGGGAGCACGAGAGGCGAGACGACGAGCGCCGCCATCATTTCCTTCCCGACGTGGCGCCGACGGGCGAGAAACCAGGCGACGGGAATCCCCAGGACGACCGTGAGCGCCGTGGCCACGAGGGACACCCTGAGCGAAAGCCAGACCGGGAAGAGATCCACGGCCTCAGAACTCTCCGGGCAGAGCGAATCCGTAGCGCTTCATGACCTGCCGGCCTTCCCCTCCGTTGACGAACTGGACGAACGCGACGCCCAGCTCGGGCCGCCCGCTCCGGCGGACGACGGCCACGACCTGGTTCAGCGGCGCATGCAGCGTCGGATCGATGGGGACCCAGTCGATCTCGGGCACGCTGGCGACGGACAGCGCGACGATCCCCGCATCGGCGGCGCCCGTCTGGAGGAACTGCAGCGTGTGGCGGATGTTCTCGCCGTAGACGAGCTTGGGCCGAACGGCGTCCCACAGCCCGAGCTTCCGCAACGCCTCCTCGGCGGCCTTGCCGTACGGAGCGTGTTGCGGATTGGCGATCGCCACCCGGCGGACCCTGGGGTCGTTGAGTTGGCGAAGGTCGGCGAGTCGGGGTCCGAACGCCTTCGGTGTCGCCAGCACGATGCGCCCCTGGGCGTAGAGCGCCCGGGTCTGGGGGATGACGGCTCCCTTGGCGACCAGCTCGTCGATGAAAGTCTCGTTGGCCGCGAAGAAGACATCGGCCGGTGCCCCGTGCTCGATCTGTCGGGCGAGGTTGCCCGTCGAGCCGAGCACGAGCGCCACCTTGACGCCGACGGCCTTCTCGAAGCGCGGCACGAGATCCCTCAGCGCAAAGGCCAGATCGGCGGCGGCGAAAACGGTGAGCGTCGGCGGATCGGCGGCGGCGACCCGTGTGGACGTTCCCAGGGCGAGTGCCGCGAGCACGAGGGGAGCCAGCCAGTGAGGTCTCATGTGACCCCGATTCTCGCGGCGCGGGCGCGCGCCGTCAACCACCGGTGCCGGGCGCCCCTCACCCGGCGCGGCGCTGCTGGATCGACGTCAGCGCCCAATTCACGGCGAAGATCAGGAGCAGGAGCAGGAGGGCGAGCGCGATGGCCACTTCGAAGTTCCCCTTGCCCGTTTCCAGCACCATCGCCGTCGTCAGCGTCCGCGTCTGGCCCTTGATGTTGCCGCCGACCATCAGCGAGGCCCCGATCTCCGAGATCACGCCGCCGAAGCCGGCCATGATTGCCGTGAGCATCGGCAGCCGCGCCTCGCGGAGCACGATCCACACCATCTGGGCTCGCGAGGCGCCCAGGGCCAGGAGCTGGAGCCGGAACGGGGCAGGCACGTTTTGCACCGCGGCCAGCGTGATGCCGGTTACGATCGGCGCGGCAATCACGGCCTGGGCGATGACGATGGCCACGGGCGTATAGAGGATCTCCAGATCGCCGAACGGCCCGCTACGCCAGAGCAGGATCGAGACAAAGAGCCCGACCACGACCGGCGGCAAGCCCATCCCCGTGTTGACCGCGCTGACCACGAGACGCCGGCCGGGGAAGCGCCCGAGCGCCAACCCCGCCCCCAGCGGAATACCGATCAGAAGCGCGACCAGCGTGGCCGTGCCCGACACGACGAGCGACAGCCAGAGGATCGACCAGACCTCACGGTCGCCGCCGACGAGTAGCGCGAGGGCCTGCCGGAGCCCCTCCCTGAGCAGCCCCACGTCTAGAAGGTTCCGGAAAAACGCCGCAGGCCGATCAAAAAGGGCCAGATGCTAGGCGGCGAGGGAAGTGCCGACTGAGGCGTACGCCGCGTACGCCGGAGGGAGGCGCGACCGAGCCAACGACGCAGATGGCGCTTTTTCATCGGCCTGCTAGAAGTCTTCGTCCTTCTTGCCGGCGATCGGCACAAACAGGGCCTGGCCGTACTTGTCGACCCCGAACATCGCGACCACCTGCTGGGTTTCCGGCAGGAGCATGAAGTCGGCGAACGCCTTGCCCCCGGCGACGTTGACCTTCGGCCCGTTCGCCGGATTGACCTCCATGACGGAGTAGAGGTTCAGGAGCGGACGGTCGCCCTCGACCATGACCTTGAGCGCCACGCGCTTGCCGAAGGCCAGGAGGGTCGCGCGATCGCTGAGGGTGTAGGCCCGGCGGTCGTCGGCCAGGCCGAGCGTCGCGCCCATGCCCTGTCCCGACTCGATATACCAGGGCGCCGCCGGCGTGATCCCGGCCCGCTTCCACAGATTGGTCTCGACGATGTGGGTGCCGGACCTGTCGCCGCGGGAGACGAAGCGCGCGCCGGCCTCCGCGATCCGCTTGAGCGCCGCCGCCCCGCTCTTCTCGCCCTTGATCTTCGCGGGATCCGCCTCGGGTCCGACGACGATGAAGTCGTTGTACATCACGAGCCGGCGGTTGAGCATCTTGCCGTCCGCCACGTACTTCTTCTCCAGCTCCGGCGCGTGGGCCAGCGTCACGTCCGCTTCACCGCGCGCCGCGAGCGCCAAGGCTTGGCCCGTCCCGACGGAGATCGTCTTCACCGTGTATCCCGTCTGACGCTCGAACATCGGCACCAACACGTCGAGTAGCCCCGAGTCCTGGGTACTGGTGGTCGTCGAAAGAATCACCGTCCGCGGCTGACTCGCCACGGGCCCGGTCAGGCCCAGCCCGGCCAGCACCACCGCCAGCAACACCCGAAGCATGACGATCGTCCACATGCGACCCTCCTATGCCTTGAACCAGCCGCGGTCGAATGCGTGCCAGAGGGCGAGGTCGCCGACGAGGAAGGGGATCAGCACGGCACGCGCAGTATATGCCTCGGAAAGCATAGAGCAAGGAAAACTCGCGACCGCTCCGCTCGGGCGATTCCGCCGATCGCTTGACTCTGCTCCAGCCAGCAGAGTAAGGTGCCAAGCGTTTTCACGCGGTGGACCACCACCTCGAACCGAACAGCCAGGGGAGACTTCGCGTTGCGACGATTCGATATGATCCTGCCCGACACCGTGGACGACTGCCTGCGCGTCCTCGCCGAGCGCGGCCCGGAGACGAAGCTGGTGGCCGGAGGCACCGATCTCCTGCCGCAGCTCAAGAACGGACTGCTCAAGCCGGCGCGCGTGATCGACCTGTCCGGCGTCGACGAGCTCCGCGTGCTGATCGCCGAAGACGGGTGCGGATTTCGTGTCGGCGCCGCGGTGACGGCCCGGCGGCTCGAGCGGGATCCGCGCATCCGTGCCCTGTATCCGTCGCTCGCCGAGAGCGGGGCGCTGGTGGGCTCCGTCCAGGTGCGCAATCTGGCCACGATAGGCGGCAACGTCTGCAACGCCGCGCCGTCGGCCGACATGGCCCCGTCGCTCCTGGCCCTGGACGCCGAGGCCGTCGTGGCGGGACCGCAGGGCCGGCGTCGCGTTCCCCTGGCGTCGTTCTTCCTGGGGGTACGACGCACCGTGCTCGCGCCGAACGAGCTGCTGATCGAGTTCATCATTCCCGAGCCGGGACCCCGGAGCGGCGGGAATTATCTGCGCCACACGCCACGACGCGAGCTCGACATCGCCGTGGTCGGCGTGGCGTCTCAGGTGACCTTGGCGGACGGCGTCTGTGTCAAGGCGCGGATCGCGCTCGCCGCGGTGGCGCCGATTCCGCTCCGGGCGACGGCGGCCGAGCAGGCGCTGGAGGGCCAGCGGTTGACGCCCGAACGGATCGAGCAGGCCGCGGCGCTCGCCGTCGAGGCGGCCCGGCCGATCAGCGATCAGCGCGGCTCCGCCGAGTTCCGCCGACATCTCGTCCGCGTCCTCACCCGTCGCACGCTCACCACCGCGCTCGCCCGGGCGAGCGCGTGAGCCCCGGAGGCCTTCACGTGCCCAAAAAGATCCTGAGCTTCACGGTCAACGACGAGCCGACCGAGGTGCTCGTCCAACCTTACGTGACGTTGCTGGACGCGTTGCGCGAGGATCTCGGTCTCACCGGTCCCAAGGAAGGTTGCGGGACCGGCGACTGCGGGGCGTGCACCGTCCACCTCGACGGTGCGCCCGTCGCGAGCTGTCTGATGCTCGCGTTGCAAGCGCGCGGTCGCGCCGTACGGACTATCGAGGGGTTGGGCGCCATCGGCGCGCTCCACCCGCTCCAGGACGCCTTCGTCCGCCACGGGGTACCGCAGTGCGGGTTCTGCATCCCCGGGGTGCTGATGGCGGCCGCCGCCCTGCTCGCCGAGACGAAGCGGCCGACCGAAGAGGAAATCCGCTACGGCATCGCCGGCAACCTGTGCCGGTGCACCGGCTACACGAAGATGGTCGCGGCCATCACCGAAGCCGCCGCGGCAAAATGATGGATCTGTAGGGCGGGGGCTTGTCCCCCGCCGGACGCG
>JBGPYK010000184.1:0-5480 GCA_041493245.1 Methylomirabilia bacterium
GCATCCTGGAACTGGTGACGACGCTGCGCTTCGAGGTGCGCGTGCCGATCGTGCTCATGACCTACTACAACCCTGTCCTGGCCTTCGGCCTGCCCGGCTTCGCCGAGACGGCGGGCAAAGTCGGCGTCGACGGCGTCATCGTCGCCGACCTGCCGCCCGAGGAGTCGGACATCCTTCGGCCCGCCCTCGACGGCGCGGGTGTGGACCTCATCCACTTGGTGGCGCCCACCTCCACGGCGGCGCGCGTGCGCCTGATCGCGCGCCAGACGCGCGGCTTCGTGTACCTCGTCTCGCTGACGAGCGTCACCGGAGAGCGCGAGGCACTGCCGGACGATCTCGAGGCCCAGATCCGGGCCCTCCGCCTTGTCACGACCAAGCCGGTCTGCGTGGGATTCGGCATTGGCCGTCCGGAGCAGGCGGCGGCGATCGGCCGGCTCGCGGACGGCGTCATCGTCGGCTCGGCGATCGTCCGGCTCGTGGAGGAGCGCGCCGCCTCGGCCTCGCTCGTCTCTGACGTCGGCGACTTCATCGCGTCGCTCAAAGCGCCGCTGAGGTTGGGGAGGGGGGCGTAGCCCCCCTCACACGCGATGGCGTGGTTCCGCCGCAAGAGCGCGGAAGGGGAGACCGCGCGCCGGAAGGTCGTCATCGCCGAGGGCCTGTGGATCAAGTGCGACTCCTGCCGGGAGATCATCTACCGCGCCGAGGTCGAGCGCGCGGGGCGCGTGTGCCCGAAGTGCCGCTACGCCTTCCGGATCGGCGCGCGCGAGCGCATCGCCGCACTCGTGGACGCCGGCTCGTTCGAGGAGCGTGACGCCGGGCTCACGAGCGCCGACCCGCTCGGCTTCCGGGACACCAAGCGTTATCGGGACCGCCTCCGCGCCGCGCGCGAGAAGACGCGCCTGGTCGACGCCGTCGTCTGCGGACTCGCGCGGATCGGCGGCTCCCCGCTCGTCCTCGCCGCCTTCGATTTCGGGTTCCTCGGCGGCAGCATGGGCTCGGTTGTCGGCGAGAAGCTCACGCGGGCGATCGAGCTGGCCATCGCCAAGCACATGCCCGTCGTCATCGTGTCGGCGTCCGGTGGTGCCCGCATGCAGGAGGGGATCCTCTCCCTCATGCAGATGGCGAAGACCGCGGCCGCCCTCGATCGCCTCGGCGCGGCCGGCCTGCCCTACCTCTCGGTCCTCACCGATCCCACTACGGGCGGTGTCACCGCCAGCTTCGCGATGCTCGGTGACGTGATTCTCGCCGAGCCGCGGGCGCTGATCGGGTTTGCCGGCCCCCGGGTGATCGCGGAAACGATCCGCCAGCCGCTGCCCGAGGGCTTCCAGCGCTCGGAGTTCCTCCTCGAGCATGGTCAGATCGACCTGATCGTCGAGCGCCACGACCTGCGCGCCACGCTCGGCCGCCTGCTCGCCTTTTTCGCCGAGAACTAGATGGGGGGCCCGGACATGGCCCCCCATACCCCCCGGCGCTCGTCACGCCCCGGCGAAGCCGGGGCGCTCCTCGAGATACTCGAATGACGTACGCGGAGGCGGTCGCTCGCCTGCTCGCCTTGCGCGGTGGCGAGCATGCGGGGATGCGACCGGGCCTCGAGCGGATCGAGGGCCTGCTGGCGGCGCTCGGGCATCCCGAGGAACGCTACATCCTGGCCCAGGTAGGCGGCACGAACGGCAAGGGCTCCATCGCGGTCCTGCTGGCCACGATCCTCAAGCACGCAGGCCACCGCGTCGGCCTCTACACCTCCCCGCACCTCTGCTCCTTCCGCGAGCGCATCCGGGTGAACGGCGAGCCCATCCCGCCCGACGCCGTCGCCGACGGCGTCGACGCGCTGGCCACGTTGATCACGCGCGTCGATGCCACGGTGTTCGAGGCGACGACGGCGCTGGCCCTCGACCACTTCGCCCGCGAATCGGTCGATGTCGCCGTCCTGGAGGTGGGTCTCGGCGGTCGCCTCGACGCGACCACCGTCGGCCGGCCCGCGGCGACGGTCCTCGGCCGCATCGATCTCGACCACGAGGCGTACCTCGGCCGGACGCTGCCCGAGATCGCGGCCGAGAAGGCCGCCATCATCCGCTCGGGCCAGGCCCTCTCGGCCGCGCAGGCGCCGGAGGTGACGGACGTCATCGTGCGACGCGCGGCGTCCGCCGGCGTGCCGCTGCTCCTCGCGGGCCGCGACCTCGCCGTGACCGTGGACCAGCAGAGCCTCGCGGGCCAGCGCATCACCTGCACGGGGCCGGGCTGGCACCTGGCCGACATTGACCTGCCACTCCTCGGTGTCTTCCAGCCGGAGAACGCGCTCCTCGCCATCGCGACGGCGCGTGTGCTCGGCGCCGGCGAGTCCGCCATCCGCGGCGGCGTCGCGCGCACGCGCTGGCCGGGACGCTTCGACGTCGTCCATCGCGACCCGTTCCTCGTGCTCGACGGCGCCCACAACCCCGCCGGCGCCCGCGCCCTGGCCCTCTCCCTGCGCCAGGTCTTCGGCGATCAACCTCTCACGCTGGTACTGGGCCTCTCCGAGGACAAGGACGCGTGCGCATTCCTGGCCGAGCTCACGCCCTTGGCGACCCGCCTCATCCTGACCCGCGCGTCGAACCCGCGCGCGGCCGATCCCCGCCTCCTCGCCCGCGCGCTGCCCCCGACGCCGGCGGTGGTCGAGACGGCCGAGTCGGCCGCGGCAGCCCTACGGATGGCCACCGGAAGCGGCCACACCCCCATCATTTGTGTGGCGGGCTCGCTCTTCCTCATCGGCGACGTGCTCACGCACCTCGGGGGTGAACCGGATAAACCTTGCTCCATCGAAAAGGGGGCTGATAGCATAGAGACCCTTTTTTCATAAGGACTTTCGAGACATCGAATGATGCGTCGCCGGCCCGCTGTCATCGCCCTTGCCGCCTGCCTCCTCGGCAGCGCAGGCTTCGCTCTTCTCGCCCGGGCCCAGGCGCCGAACACGTTCACCGTCGAGACCGCCGGCGGGGAGGTGACCATCACCGCCGACCGGATGGAGCAGGTCGGGCCCAGCAACCTGGTCATCGCGACGGGCAATGTGGAGGTGACCCGGGGGACGACCCGCCTCATCGCCGATCGCGTCGAGGTGAACCAGGACACGGGGGATGCGGTGGCCGTAGGCCGTGTGATCTTCTACGACGGCGACGACCGGTTGACCGGCGAGCGCGTGGACTACAACCTCAAGACCGGTACCGGTGTCGTCCACGACGGCCAGGCGCGCTCGACGCCCTACTACCGAATCTCCGGCGAGCGCATGGAGCGGCTCGACGAGAGCCATTACCTCATCCGCCGCGGGATCTTCACGACGTGCGAGGACGACCCCCCCACGTGGTCCTTCCGCTTCGGTTCCGCCAACGCTCACCTGGACGACGTGGTCTACGGCACGAACGCCTCGGTGTGGATCAAGAACCTCCCGGTGATTCCCTGGTTTCCGATCCTCGGAGCGCCCGTCCGCAAGGAGCGCCAAACCGGGTTCCTGTTCCCTGCGTTCGGCAGCTCGTCCCTGAAGGGCAACTACATCCAGGCTCCGTTCTTCTGGGCGATCTCCGACAGCCAGGACGCGACGGTCGAGCTCGACTACTACGACAAGCGCGGCGTCGGCCTGACTACGCAGTATCGCTACGTCCTCTCCCCGGCGGCGGGCGGCAGCGTCCGCGCGTTCGGCATCCACGAGACGGAGGTCGTGAGCAGTCAGCTCAACACATCGGGGGCGAGTACGCCCGGCTCGACGCCCGCAACGGGGGCGCAGCCCCGCCAGCTGGACGACCGCGGCTGGTGGGGCCTCCAGCACAACTGGACCATCGGCCCAGGCTTGTCCTTCAAGGCCGACGTCAATGGGGTCTCCGACGACCTCGTGCTGCGCCAGTACAGCGACAGCCTGTACGAGCGCAGCCGCCAGAGCGTGCAGTCCAACGTGTTTCTCACGCGCTCGTGGCCGGGCGTGAACGTCGTCGCCAACCTCTTCTGGTACCAGGACTTGACGACGCCGCGGCCCGTCGAGTTGAACCGCCTGCCCGACCTGCGCCTCACCGTCCCCCTCCAGCCGATCCCGCGGTCGCCGCTTTACCTCACGTACGAGGTGTCGTCCCAACTGACGAACTTCGTGCGCGAGGTCGGCTCCGAGGGTATCCGGTACGACTTTGCTCCGCGGATCTCGGTCCCCGTCCCGGTGCAGGGCTGGTTTACCGTCACCCCGTTCATGACGCCGCGGCTCACGGCCTTCAGCAAGACCGTGACGGGGACCCGGGTGGGACTCGACGGCATCTCGGTGGAGGTGACGAAGGACGAGCCGATCGCCCGGCGCAGCCTCGATCTCGGCGCCGACTTCGAGGCGCGGGCCTCGCGAATCTACGACCTCGGCGGCGTCGGCGGCGTCGGCGCCATCCTGCACTCCATCGAGCCCCGCGCGACCTACACCTTCCGCGACGGCTCGAACCTGGATCCGGCGCGGCTGCCCCAGTGGGTTGGGGACAACACCCCGGAGGCGAGCACGGTCGCCTACTCGATGGTGAACCGGCTGCGCGCCCGCACCGTCGCGCCCGAGGGGACCGAGGCGTTCCGCTGGGAGCTGATGCGTTTTACGGTGGGCAGCTCCTACGATCTCAGGGCCCAGGACCGGGCGGTCGGTCCGGTCGCCGCCGAGCTGATCGTCGATCCCAGCCGCTACTTCCGTTTCCGCGCCGACACGAGCTACAGCGTCTACAACGGTGAGGGGTTCCAGACGGGCAACACCGACTTCGCGCTGCTCCTGCCCCAGGTCACGGCGACGGTCGGCACGCGCTTCGCCAAGCCCAATAATTTTCTCCAAGCGGGGCTCCGCGCCGACCTCTCGCGGTACGTGACGGCCAGCGTCTCGACCAACTGGGATCTCAAGGCCGACACGTTCGTCGAGAACCGCTTCGGCATCGACCTCCGCTTCCAGTGCTGGGCCCTCGATGTCTTCTACGTGAAGCGGTCCAGGGAGCAGGGGCTCAACGCCCCCGACAACGAGATCCGCTTCGCCGTCTATCTGCTCGGGGTCGGCGGGCCGTTCGGTCTCGGGCAACGCTTCGGGAGCTCCGGGGCGCCGTGATCCCACTCGTCGACCTCACGCGACAGCACGCGGCGCTCCGGCCCGCGCTCCTGGCCGCCATGGCGCGCGTGCTCGACTCCTCGCGGTTCATCCTCGGCGGCGAGGGCCAGGCGATCGAGGAGGCGCTCGCCGTCCGGTGCGGGGTGCGCCACGGGGTGGGTGTCGCCTCGGGCACCGACGCGCTCCGGCTGGCGCTCCAGGCGCTCGGCGTGGGGCCGGGGGACGAGGTGATCACGCCCGCGTTCTCGTTCGTCGCGTCCAGCTCGACGATCGCCCTGACGGGCGCCACCCCGGTGTTCGTCGACATCGAGCCGGAGACGTACAGCCTCGACGTGAGTGCGCTGGAACGGGCGCTCACGCCGCGGACGCGCGGCATCGTGGTCGTGCACCTGTACGGCCATCC
>JBGPYK010000252.1:0-4692 GCA_041493245.1 Methylomirabilia bacterium
ACGACGGCACCGACGGCACCGGCGAAGAGGACCGGCCAGGGCGACCTGCGCACGACCGGCTCACTCATCGTGTCTCCTTGAGGTGCTTGAGCTCCTTGCGGAGTTCACGGATCTCGCGGCGGAGCTCCGTCCCCTCATCGCTCGCATGCCTCCGATGGTCTCCCATGCACATGACGCCACGCCCGCCCATGAACCGGACCATCGCCATAACGAACACGAGGCAGATGAGGAGTCCGATCAGCGGGAAGATCCACCAGAAGCCCCACATCGATGCGCCCCACGATCCAGGTCCCCACATATCTAACCACCTCTTCAACTGACCAGAGGCACGCGATGTGCCACGGTCAATCTGCTGGCTGAGATGCTGATTCTAAAGATGTCCGAGGTCCACTGCCCACGGCCGGTGGGGAGGGGAGGTCCCTCCTGGGGCGTTGCCGCCTCGGCGGGAGGCTTATCCTGTGGGGCGTCCACCGTTTCCCGACGCTCGTACCATCACCCCGCCTTCGTTGAGCCGAGCCCGCCCGGTTCCGCGCGTCCACGCAGCAGCCGCGACGAGTTCAGCATCACGGCGACGTCGGGCAGGGACTGAGCCGCGGCGGCGGCGATCGGCGGCAACCACCCCGTGGCGGCGAGCGCCATGCCGACGACGTTGTAGCCGGCGGTGAACCAGAGGTTCTGCTTGATCGTCCGGAAGGCGCGCCGGCCGATCGCGATGGCGTCGGGGACGACGCGCCAGTCGTCGCGCATGAGCGCGACGTGGGCGGCTTCGATCGCGGCATCGGTGCCGGCCGCCCCCATCGCGATGCCGACGTCGGCCTGGGCGAGCGCCGGGGCATCGTTGATCCCATCGCCGACCATGGCGACTCTGCAACCCTCGTGTTGCAGGCGCTCGATGACGCGCAGCTTCTGATCCGGCAGGACCTCGGCCTCGAACTCGAGGCCCAGCGTGCCGGCGATCGCGGCGGCGACCTCGCGCCGGTCGCCGGTGAGCAGGAGCAGTCGTCGGATGCCCAGGCCGCGGAGCCGCTCGAGCGCGGCGGGAACTTCCGGGCGCAGGACGTCCGCGAGGGCGATCAGCCCGACCACCCGTCCGCCGCGCGCCAGCAGAACGACGGACTTCCCCTCGGTGGCCAGCCGGCTCAGCTCCTCACGCGCTCGTTCGGGCACGCCGAGCCCAAGGCGGGTCATCAGCCGCTCGGTGCCACACACGACCGCTTCCCCATCGACCGTGGCCGTCACGCCCTCACCCGGGTACACGCGGAAGTCCCGAGCCTCGCGCACGGGGAGACCGCGCTGCGCGGCCGCTCGGACAATACCTTCAGCCAGCGGATGCTCCGACTGCCGTTCGAGCGAGGCCGCGACTTCGAGCACGCGCGCCTCGTCCTCGTCACCCAGGGCGATGACGTCCACGACGTCCGGGCGACCCAGCGTGACGGTGCCCGTCTTGTCCATCACGATGGTGTCCACCTTGGCGAGCGCCTCCAGATAGCGGCCCCCCTTGATCACGATGCCGCGCTTGGCCGCGTTGCCCACGGCCGCCAGCACCGTGATCGGTGTCGCCATCGCGATCGCGCACGAGCAGGCAACGAGCACCGTCGCGACGGCGGCGGTCGCGTTGCCGCTGATCAGGTAGGTCACGATGGCCACCGCGACGACCACCGGGATGTAATACGCGGTGAAGCGGTCGGCGAACCGCTGGACCGGCGCCTTGGCCGCCTCCGCCTCTTCGACCAGGCGGAGAATCTGCCCGAACGTCGTGTCCGGCCCCACGCGCTCGGCGCGCACGCGGAGCGCGCCACGCTCGCAGATGGACGCCGCGAAGACCTGGGCGCCGGCGGCCTTCTCGACGGGGATCGATTCTCCGGTGATCGCGGCCTGGTTGACGGTGGCGTAGCCGTCGACCACCACACCGTCCACGGGGATCCGCTCGCCTGGCCGGACCGCCACGACGTCGCCCCGTCGCACCTCCTCCGCCGAAACCTCGACCTCGAGACCGTCCCGCTCCACGCGAGCGGTTTCCGGCGCGAGCTTCAGAAGCTCCTTGATGGCTTGGCGCGAGCGCTCGGTGGTGTAGCTCTCGACGAAGTCGGCCAGCCGCATGAAAAACACGATCACCGCCGCCGCGGCGTACTGGCGGATCGCCACCGCGCCCACGATGCCGAGCGTCATCAGCGCGTGCGAGGTCACCTGCCGGTTGCGCAGCGCCCGGACGACATTTCGGAAGATCGGATAGCCGCCCAGCACGACGGCGGCGATCAGGAGCCACGCGGGCAGACGCTCCGTGAGCGCCTCGACGATCCCGAGCCGCTCCCCAACGATGCCGAACAGCGCCACCAGCGCGACGATGGAGACGAACGCGAGCCCCAGGCGGTCCGCGAGTGAGCGCCGGCGTGGCGACACCTCCGCCCGCGCGTCCGCGACCGTCATGCCGAGGCCGCGAATCGCCTCGCGGATGACGTCAGGTCCGATCGTGTCCGGATCGTACGCCACGATCGCCTTCCGGGTGCTCACCGCCGTGCGTACGTCGGAGACGCCGTGGAGGCGGCCAAGGGCGCTCTGGATCTGCTGCGCCTCGTCGGCGCAGTCCAGCTCGGCGACAGTCAGCTCGAGGGTCTCCTTCACCGCCGCCCTCTCCCCGACCTCTGAGCGGTCCTGGCGCGCTCTGGCTGACGATAACGTGGGCAGGCCTCGATCAGTGGTGCCACCTGAAGCAACAGCTCCTCGGCCTGGTCGAGGAGCTTCACGACCCGCTTGTCGGTGATCTCGTAGTAGACGAACTTCCCCTCGCGTCGCCAGGTCACGAGGCCACACTCGGCGAGACAGGCCAGGTGCATCGAGGTGTTGGGCTGGCTCAGGCCAGTGCGTCCAACGACCTTCCCGGCGCTCAATGGCCCGTCGCGGAGCGCTTCGAGGACCCGGAGTCGCGAGACATCGCCCAACCCGCGAAAGAGCTTGGCGCGGACGTGGATCGCCTTACCACTCATATCAGTCTTGGATGATACATGACGCTCCGAGGCGCAGTCGAGCACTTCTCTTCAACCCTCCCCCAGGACGGCGGCACCGCCTTGCCAGGTCTTCGGCTGACTACGCGGTAGGGATCGTCGTCAGGAACCCTTGTCCTCGAAGCGGTGGTGCAGCGTGACCGGTCCGCGCTTCTTCCGGTAGCGCAAGTTCAGGAGCTCGATGAAGAGCGAGAAGGCCATGGCGAAGTAGATGTAGCCCTTGGGGACGTGGGACCCCATCCCCTCGGCCACCAGCATCACCCCGATCAGCAGTAGGAAGGACAACGCGAGAATCTTGACACTCGGATGGCGCTCCACGAAGGCGCTCAGTGGGCCGGCGGCCCCCAACATGACCAGCATGGCGAGCACCATGGCGACGACCATGATCGCGAAATCGTTCGCCATGCCGACGGCGGTGATTACCGAGTCCACCGAGAAGACGATATCCAGGAGCAGGATCTGCACCAGGACCGCAATGAATCCCGCCCGGCCCTTGACGGTGTCTCGTTCGGCGTGAGCCACCTCTAGCTTGTCGTAGATCTCCCACGTGGCCTTGAAGATCAGGAAGAGACCGCCGCCCAGGAGGATCAGGTCCCGCCCGGAAGCTCCGTAGCCCAGCACCGAGAAGAAGGGGCGGGTGAGCCCCATCATCCACGAGATGGTGAAAAGGAACCCGATTCGGAGAATCAGGGCGAGCGAGAGGCCCAAGCGCCGGGCGGAGCGCTGCTGGGCGGCAGGGAGCCTGGTGGTGAGGATGGCGATGAACACCACGTTGTCGATGCCGAGGACGATCTCCATCGCGGTGAGTGTAAGCAGGGCGATGAGACCTTCGGAGGTGAGCAGGGCATCCAGCATCAGGGTCCCATCACGCCGGACGTCAGAATCGCGCCCAGCGAAGAACATAACCGACCAGCGCGATCGCCCACGACGGCGCCAGCGCCGTCACGCCGAGACGCCAGAGCCTCCTCGGGGACGGGTGTAGGCCGGACTCGTCCAGATGCCGCAAACGGCCCTCGGTGGCGATCGCGCCGACGAGGCCCGCCGCAGCGGAAAGGAGCCACGCAACGGCCGAGATGAGCTGGAGACGCATCCCCGGCACCGGGAGCAGCGCGAGGAAGACGACGAGCCACGCTGGCAGGAGCGCGACGAGCCCGAGCGCCCAATACACGTGGGGATCTCGCGCCGATCCTCCTGCCAGGCGATTCGTGCCGGCTCGGGTCGCCAGCACTCCCGCCAGAGCCAGGAGCAGGGACGAAGTAACGATGAGCACCATCAGAGTGGAATCGCGGGCCGAGCAGCCCCCTCAGGGCGGCGGCGCAAAGGTTGGTGAGCGCCGCCCTCAGCGATTCGCGAAGACGCCGGTGCGCCCCGTCCGGTCGAACGTGATGACCTGGTAGCGCTCGGAAGCCCGGCCCGGCGCCTCCATGCCCGCGGAGCCCACGGGCATGCCGGGGACCGCGATGCCGGCGATGGGAGGCCGCTCGCGCAGCAGCCGGTCGATCAGATCGGCCGGCACGTGGCCCTCGACCACATAGCCGTCGACGAGTGCCGTGTGGCAGGTCTGGAGATCACGCGGCACGGCGTGCTTGCGCTTGATGGGCGGGAGGTCTTCGGTGTCCTCGGTCTTGACGGGAAAGCCATTCGCTCGCAGGTGCACGACCCACTCGGTGCAGCACCCTCAGGTGGGAGA
>JBGPYK010000607.1:0-2115 GCA_041493245.1 Methylomirabilia bacterium
CACCGCCGCCTGGCCGACGAAGGCGTCGAGGACGTCTTGGTCCTCGGCGGAGAGGACGAACGGCCTGCGGCCGTTGAGGCAGAGCACGGCGAGTAGTGCGCCGTCGTGGATGACGGGCACCCCCAGGAGGCTGGTGAACCCATGGGCGCTCAGCCAGTCGTGGGGGAACACGCGATCGTCGACGGACATGTCGGGCAGGTTGACCGGCTGCCGATGGACGGCAATCCAGCCGACGACGCCTTCGCCGAAGCACAAAGTCCGCTTCGGGAAATCGCGGCCGATGCTCTCGTCGGACCAGGCCCGGATCTCGACAGTCTGCGTCGCCTCGTCCACCAGGGCGAACGCCGCCGAGGCCCCCTCCAGGAGGGTGGCCGCGGTCCGGGCGATCTCGCGGAGAACCTCGTTCATGTCGAGCGACGAGGCGATGAGCTGGTTCAGGCGCGTCAGGCTTTGCAGCCGCGCGAGGTGGATCTCCTGACGCTCGTAGAGGCGGGCGTTTTCCGTCGCGCCCGGCTTCTTCCTCGGTCCCGCGCTCCTCGGCAGTCTCGTCCTACCTAATGTCGAAGTGGAGGCGCGCGTACGCACAGCGGGGCACCTGCTCGACCTCGGCGGGCGTCGCGGCGCGGGCGAAGATGAAACCGAGATACGGCCAACTCTCGGGCAGCGAAACTAGCTCGTGGCCGACGTAGACGGTGATCGCCAGCAGGCCAGCCATGGGCCATCTTGGCATCGACGCTCACAAGAACGAAAGCTAAATTTGTACCCAGCGCCGGATCCTGGGCGGATGGACGACCGTGGAGGCCATCGCGTTTAGGAGCATGGCGAGCGACGCCGGCCGGTCAAACGTGTACGAACCGATCCACCATGGCCGGACACGTGCTACAACTTCAAGCGCATTTGTACGAGAAGAGCACGATGACCGCGAGGATTGAAGGAGGATTGCGCAGACCCATGACCGCTACGGAGTCCCGATCACCGCTCGACGCTGCACGGAAGCTGGTGCCCTTGATCCGATCCTGCGCCGATGAGATCGAGGCGACCCGGGAGCTCCCGCGGCCGCTCTTCGAGGCGCTGGCCGACGCCGGGATGTTCCATCTGGCGCTGCCCCGCGCTCTGGGCGGCTCAGAGCTCGACTTACCGACCTACGCTCAGGTGATCGAGGAGATCGGCAAGGCCGACGCCAGTACGGGATGGTGTGTCAATCAAGGCGCGATCTTTGCCACCTACTCGGCGTGGATGCCCCACGATGTCGCGCGCTCGATCTGGACCGAGAAGCCACGCAGCGTTGTCGCCAACACGCCCGCCCCGACCGCCCAGGCGGTCGTGGTCCCGGGCGGCTACCGCGTCACGGGTCGCCAAGGCTTCAGCACCGGTTGCCGGCATGCCACCTGGCTGGCCGCGCACGCCCAGGTCATCGACAACGGTCAGCGGAGACAGGACGCGGATGGTCAACCGGAGACGCGCTACCTCTTCGTGCCGGCCGCCGAAGCCGAGCTCCTCGACACCTGGCGCGTCCGAGGCATGCGCGGCACGGGGACTCACCACTTCGCCGTGAACGATGTCTTCGTCCCCGCGGAGCGCAGTGTTCATTCGGTCAAGGCACCATTGGTGGAAACCGGGCCGCTCTACCGAATCGCCCGGACACTGTTATTCGCCTCGGGCGATGCGTCGGTGGCGCTGGGACTGGCGCGCACGTGCCTGAGCACGTTCTCCGAGCTGGCGGGCGACAAGACCCCTTGGCGCATGAGCGAGATGCTCCGTGATCAGCCAACGATCCAGGCCGCCGTCGGCCGCGCCGAGGCCAATCTCCGATCGGGCCGAGCCTTCCTGACCGAGACGATCCGCGAGATCTGGACGGAGCTGACGTCGACGGGGACGATCAGCCTGGATCAGCGCGCGGCCCTGCGCCTCGCCACGACGCACGCGATCCGGCTCGCCGTCGACATTGTCGACACCGTCTACAACGCCGCCGGGGCGACCGCGGTCTACGAGGGGAATTTACTCCAGCGCCTCTTCCAGGACATTCACGTGATCAGTCAGCATTCGCAGGGTCGCCTCGCCCACTACGAGCTGGTCGGGCAACACTGGCTGGGGCTCAAGGTCGACGAGGCGCGG
>JBGPYK010000161.1:0-5908 GCA_041493245.1 Methylomirabilia bacterium
GCTGCACGGCATTGGCGATCCGCGCCAGCGCCGGCCGCGGCGGCGCGGACCCGAGGTGATACGGCCGATACGGAAAGAAGTCGCGCCCGCGCACCTCGGGGGCGATGTCGCCCTCGCCGACGTCGGTCCGAAGCTTCGCGGCGAGGCCCTTCGTGTAGCCGGACGACGGGACGACGCGGTAAAAGTCAATGTCCGCGCGCCCGGAGATGAGGTTGGCGATTCCCTTGTCCCCGACCCCGAGCCGATCGATCTCCTCGAAGAGCCGCGACCCATCGGGATAGAACGGCTGCCGCGCCTGCCGCTCGGGCGCCATGGGATACGCGCCGTCCACCTCCCACGCCCGCCCATCCGCCTGCCGCGCCATGTACGGCAAGGGGTAGACGCCGTCCTCCGGCTGGAGCGTGATCTGGTACACCGGCGTGTCGTCCGCGCTGCGGCGGTCTGTGTGGAACGCCCCTGTGGAGTCGAGATAACCGTCGGGCGGACCGTAGAGCTCGGCGGCGTCGCGCTCGAGCGGATGAGCGCTGAACTGCTCGACGTAGACCGTCACCGGCGCGGCGAGGCGCTGCGCGCGGAGGGCATCGAAGCGCAGCGCGCTGCCGTCAGGGCCGGTCAGCAGCGGCAGGCCATACTTCTCGCGCGCCTTGTTGCTGGTGACCAGCGGTGGACTGTTCTGGATGGTGGCGTTGGATCCGGCGAGATGGGCGATTCGGGGCTTGGGGGACATCGTGATCCTCCTCGTCAGTCAAGCGCCCACGAGCATAGCCGAGGTCAGTGCGGAATAGGGGCGCATCGGCGTCAATCCCGAAGACACCGACTCTGGACCCAGCGGACGATCGCTCGCGCGAGGACGTCCTCGTGTTTCTGGAATCCGTGGAGCGCTCCGGGGATGACGACCCCGGTGAACGAGCGCGCGCGGGTCGCGTTCCGCTCGAATGCCTCCATGAGCTCCGCCGGCCGCCGGTCGAGGTATTCGTCCAGACTCCCGACGATGGCCGCGATGGGCAGGCGGATCTGCCGGAGCGCGGCCCAGCGGGCGTTGGGCCGGTAGTAGGGGAAGACGTCCTCGGCCTCGCCCGGCCGGTAGAGACTGATGTAGCGCCGGGCGCTCCAGAAGCCGAAGGCCCGCGGGACCAGCGCTTCCGGATCACGCCTGGCGATTCGCTCCGCCACGGCCACGCGGCGCCGAAGCTCGCGGCGGCCGATCTGCTTCGATTCACCAGCGATGTCCGAGATGGGCCCGAGCAGGATCAACCCGCTCACCCGACGGTCGCGGACCCGGGCCGCGTAGTGGAGGACCTTGTTGGCGCCCGTCGAGTGCCCGGCGAGAATCACCTTGCCGTAACCGGCCCGGCGCGCCAGCGCGATCATCGCCCGCATATCCTCGACGCTCTCGCCGAAGCGCTCGAAGGCGGCGCCCGCGAGACGCTTGCCGCCGCGCGCGACGGTGTCGTGGCCCCGGGTGTTGAGCTTGAGGTACGCGATGCCCGCCGCGGTGAGGCGAGTCGACAGCTCCCGGATGAGCGGTTGCCCCGAGGAGAATGCCGATCCGAGGCCGTGGACCCAGATGAGGACGGCGTTCCGCCGGCGCCTCGGCTCGGCGATCACGCCGTCGAGCCACACGCCGTCGCGGGTGCGGAGGCGGACGAGCGAGACGGGAACGCCGGCCCCCGTGGTCATGGCCGACAATGGCCAGATTCCGGGAGACCGTCAAGTCCCGAAGGCGCAGGCCGCGCTGATCGGGTGGAGTGGGCTATGTGATCTCGACCAGCTCCAGCGCTTCGCGGCTCGGGCCCTCGATCATCACCGCGCGCGTGTCGCCAAGCGTGTAGGGCTCTTCGAGGAACCTGACGCCCTCGCTTCGCAGCTTGGCGACCCAGGCGTCGAGATCGGCGACGCTGAGCGCGATGTGATCGTACAGTTGCCCGCGCGAGCTCACGAGCGGCCGGTCGCCCTGACGCATGTACCAGAGCAACGCCACATCGCTGAACGCGACCGCCGCCGACGGCGCCCGGAACATCCCCACCCGTTCGAGCGCCGGCCAGCTCCGATCGGGTCCACGCGGCACCTGGCAGGTGGCCTCGGTCAGGGGCGTGCGGCTGGTGCGCCCTGCGAACACCGGCGCGTTGAGGTGCTTGCCGTACCAGAGTTGCGCACAGAACGGATCGTCCTGGTACAGGTGCACGTGGTTGAAGCGCTCGGCCGGATGGTTGCCCGCGTATTCCACGAGGGCATGGTCGGGACCTTGCATGTACCCGAAGCCGCCCGTGCGGGTCGGCTGCACGCCGTTGGCCTTGGCGTCGGCGATCTGCGCCCTCGTCAAGCCGGGCACGCCGCCCGTGCTCGGCCAGGTGTCGCTGCTGATGAAGACCGACCCGCCTTCATCCGTGGTGTAGAGAGGCAACAGCGTGACGCCCGGCCGGCCCTTGTAGGATTCGAGACTCGCGCGCGTGTCGGTGACGTGCCAGCCGAAGTGCCAGAGCGCGGTCTGCGGCGACGTCGCGGGCGCGGTGGCGACCTTGGTGAACAGGACCAGGACGTTGTTCGGCGATGTGAGCGCCGGCAGGCCGCCCCATCTCGCCTTCGCGGTGGTCGGGAACTGTTTGGTGTAGAAATCGACCGCCGCGTCCGGATCGACGGAGTTCAGATGAAGATGATGGAAGCCCGGAGCCTGGAGCATGTCGGTCTCTCCTATGGCGGGAGTGTTCTGTCAAGCGAGTATGATCGGCGAATCGCCAAGATTTAGCCAGTCGCCTTTGGGGTCAGGCTTTGACTTCTGAACACCCACGAAGGATCACCCTTCCAGGGGGTCGCTGCCTCACTCATCTTGGCAGAGAGGGAGCCACCTCGAGTCGAATGGCCGCCTGGCCGCGGCCGTGGCGCGCCTGAGCCGAAATGTTTAGAAGTCAAAGCCTGACCCCGGTATTATCCCGCCAGGCAACGCGTTGCCCTTGGAGGATTGGCCATGCTCACCAACGGTCAGACCGAGGCTCGGAAGCTGCACGCCCGTTTGAAGCACCCGATCGTCGACGCGGACGGACACTGGGCCGAGTACGCGCCGCTCATGCGCGAGGAGTTCCGCCGCATCGGCGGGGACACGGCGGTGGAGGCCCTGGCGATGGCGAGCGCGCGCCTCCCCAACTCACTCGCGATGTCCGTGGCCGAGCGGCGGCGCCGCCGGATCGGCCAGGAGGCGTTCTGGTTCCTGCCGACCAAGAACACGCTGGACCGGGCCACCGCCATGCTGCCGCGCCTCCTGTACGAACGCCTCGACGATCTCGGCCTCGACTTCTGCGTGGTCTACCCGACGGCGGGGCTCGCCTACTACCGCCTGCCGAACGAGCGGCTGCGCCGGGCTCTCTGCCGCGCCTACAACGTGTTCACGGCCGAACAGTTCCGCCCGTTCAACGACCGCATCATCCCCGCCGCCATCATCCCGATGTACTCGCCGGAGGAGGCCATCGAGGAGCTGGAGTTCGCGTCGCGGCAGCTCGGCTACAAGGTCATCATGATGGGCGGCCTCATCCGTCGCCCCATCCCCGCGCTTGCCGAGGAGCACCCCGAGGCGTCGAAGTTCGTCGAGTGGTACGACGTGATCGGCATCGACAGCGAGCACGACTACGATCCGGTGTGGGAGAAGTGCCGCGAGCTGCGTATCGCGCCGAGCTTCCACAACGGCGCGCGCTCGATCCTGCTCCGGAACTCGCCGTCGAACTTCTGTTACAACCACATCGGCCACTTCGCCTCCGCCGGCGAGGCCATGGCCAAGGCCCTCTTCTTCGGCGGCGTCACCCGGCGCTTCCCGGAGCTGAACTTCGCCTTCCTCGAGGGCGGGGTGGGCTGGGCCTGCTCGCTCTACGCCGATCTCGTCGGGCACTGGGAGAAGCGCAACCGGCAGGCCCTCGAGAACACGAACCCGCAGCGGCTCGATCAGGCGACACTGCTCGTGCTGGCGGAGAAGTACGGGCAGGCGGCGGTGGTCGAGGCCGTGCGCCGTGGCGAGGGCCTGGACGACAACGGCAACGGCACCGGCGGCGTCGAGGACCTCGACGACTACTCGCGCTGCAAGATCGCGCGCAAGGAAGACATCCGCGAACTCTATGTCCCGAGGTTTTACTTCGGCTGCGAGGCCGACGATCCGATCAACGCGTGGGCCTTCAACCGGCGCGCCAACCCGATGGGGGCCCGCCTCAACGCGCTCTTCAGCTCGGACATCGGCCACATGGACGTCCCCGACATGACCAAGGTCTTGCCCGAGGCTTACGAGCTGGTCGAGCACGGGCTGCTCACCGACGACGATTTCCGCGACTTCATGTTCACCAACGCCGTGCGCTTCTGGGGTGAGGTGAACCCGGATTTCTTCAAGGGCACGGTGGTCGAGAAGCAGGCGGCGGAGGTGCTCGCCCAGCCCGCGGTTCGCCCATGAACGACCGGCGCACGTGACGACACCAGACGGCACCTTTACGGAACAATTCGTGGACGCCGCGGGCGTCCGCATCCAGCTCCGCCGCGGCGGCGCAGGAGCGCCGGTGCTGGTCCTGCACGGCGAGCTGGGCGTCCCCGGCTGGCTCCGCGCGTACGAGCAGCTTGCCCAGCACTTCACGGTCTACGTGCCGTCGCTTCCGGGCTTTGGCCAGTCCGAACGCCCGGACTGGATCGTCAGCGTGCGCGACCTCGCCGCTTGGGTGACCTGGTTTGTCCGCGACCTGAAGCTCTCCCAGCCCCTGCCCGTCATCGGCTTCTCGCTGGGAGGCTGGGTTGCGGCAGAGATCGCCACCATGAACGCCGGGCTCTTCACGAAGATGGTGCTGGTGGGCGCGGCGGGCCTGCAGCCGGAGGAAGGGTACGTCTGGGACTACTTCGTCCACTCCAGCCGAGAGGCCTTTGCCCAAGCGTTCTTCGATCCGGCGCAGGCACCGGAGTACGCCCAGTACTACGGGAACGCCTGGACGCCGGAGGACGAGACACAGGCGGAGCGGAACCGGGAGATGGCGGCCCGTCTCCTCTGGAAGCCGTACATGCGGAGCCACACGCTCGCCAACTTGTTGCAGGGGGTCGCCACGCCCACCCTGGTGGTCTGGGGACGCGAGGACGCGATCATCCCTCTCAATGTATGCCGGCGCTATGTGCGGGCGATCCCAGGGGCGACGGCGAAAGTTCTGGACCGGTGCGGCCACCTGCCGGAGATGGAGCGGCCCGAAGCGTTCGTGCAGGCGGTGCTAGACTTCCTCGCGCCTCATACCTGAAGCGACGTCCAGATCAGGAGGCCCCGTATGGTCAAGGAAGTCTACTTCTTCACGGAGATGGGTTTCACGGCGTACCCGCAAGATGAAGCCCGGCGGCGCGGCTACAACAACCTGATGTTCCCTAACGAGCATTTCAGCCCCGAACGCGCGCAGCAGCTCTACAGCATGTACTTCGACGAGCTGCTGTACGCGACGGAGACCGGCTTCGACGGTGTCATGATCAACGAGCACCACAACAACCCGCTGAGCATGATGCCGTCGGTCAACGTGATCGGCGCCGTCCTGTCCCGGACGACCCGGAAGGGCCGCATCGTCTTTCTCGGCAACGTGCTCCCCATCCATGACAACCCTCTGAGAGTCGCCGAAGAGGTCGCCATGATCGACATTCTTTCCGGCGGGCGGGTGATCTGCGGTTTCGTGCGCGGGCTCGGCCAGGAAAGCATCGCCACCAACACCAATCCGATCTATAACCGAGAGCGGTTCGACGAAGCCCACGACGTGATCATCAAGGCGTGGACGACGCCCGGGCCCTTCCGCTGGGAGGGCCGGCACTACGACTACCGCGTGGTCAACCCGTGGGTCCGGCCGCTCCAAAAGCCCCATCCCCCGATCTGGATTCCCGGCGTGGTCAGCCCGGAATCGGTCCGGTGGGCCGCCGAGCA
>JBGPYK010000604.1:0-2153 GCA_041493245.1 Methylomirabilia bacterium
CTCGAGCTGCTTGAGGACGTGCCGTCGCTCGACGTTCTCGTCGCGCCGGTCGGCGGCGGGGGGCTCATGGCGGGCTGCAGCACCGTGGCCCGCGCGCTCTTCCCCCGCACGACGATCATCGGCGTCGAGACGGACACGGCCAACGACACGTACCTCTCGCTCCGCAAGGGCGAGCGGGTGCCGATCCCGCCGCCCGTCACGATCGCCGACGGTATCCGGCTGACGACCCCGGGAGCGCTGACGTTTCCCATTCTCAAGGAGAACCTCACGGACATTGCGCTGGTGACCGACGACCAGGTCCGCGACGCGGTGAGGTTCATGGCGCTGCGGGTCCGCATCGTGACGGAGCCGACGGGAGCCGTCGGCGCCGCCGCCGTCCTCGCGGGCCGGCTCCCCGTAGACCGCGGCGCCCGCGTGGGCGTCATCCTCTCCGGCGGTAATATCGACCCCGCCTTGTTCATCGACATCCTGCGCTAGCCGGCTGCTGAAAAAGGCCCATCTGCTTCGTTGGCGCCCTTGGCCGCACGCTCAACGTACAGCCGTAGGGCGGGGGCTTGTCCCCCGCCAGCGTCCGCGAGCTCGAACCCGATCGACCCAGAAACCCGGCCGACCGGCGGGGGACAAGCCCCCGCCCTACGGCGCGGGAATTAGGTTACCGCTTATGCCCCACTGGGGGGGCTATCGCGCGTGGAAGGTGGGGATGACTTCTTCCGCGAGGCGGGCGAGCTGGTCCAGCATCTGGTCGGGCGGCACCATCGCACGCAGGATGAACTTTGAGGCGCCACCCCGGACGTACTGCTCGAGTCGCTCGACGAGGACCTCGGGAGGACCGAAGGCGGTGCACTGCTCGAGGGTGACGTCGTCGGTGCGGTTGCGGGGGATGAAGGGCGTCGCCGCGGCGCGCGCGGTGGCGCGGTCGGCGGCGAAGCCGAAATAGACGAGGGTGCCGAAGTGGTCGATGGGCACCTCGCGGTCCGCCGCGGCGGCGAAGCCCTGGGTCTTGGCGACGCCCACCGCGAACTGCTCGGGCGTGATGAACGAGGGGATCCACCCGTCACCGAGCTGTCCCGCGCGGCGCATGGCCGCCTCACTGTTGCCGCCGATCCACAGCGGGAAGGGCTGCTGGCGTGGCTTGGGCAGCACGGTGATCCGATCGAGCTGCCAGAACTCGCCCTCGAACGTCACCTCGTCCTCGGCCCAGCAGCAGCGCATGATGCGGATCGATTCGTCGGTCCGCCGGCCCCGCTCCTTCGCGGGGACGCCGGCCGCGCGGAACTCGCGGTCCTGCTCGACGCCGACGCCGACGGCCGGGAGCATGCGTCCGCCCGAGAGGTAGTCGATCATCGCCAGCTCGCGCGCCAGCATCACGGGCGATCGGAACGGCGCGATCAGCACGCTGGGACCGAACTTGAGCCGCCGCGTGCGCGCGGCGACCGCCGCCATCGTCGTGATCGGCTCGAGCACGGGCAGGGGCGACGAGAGCCGCTCCGAGAACCACACGGAATCGATTTCGGTGCGTTCGCAGAGGTCGACGAAGCGCCAGAAGAGATCAACGCCGCCGTCGCCGCCCGACCACGGACCCGGGAGAACACCGATGCGATACTTGATCTGCATGGCGCGCATCCTATCACCGAACCGTTGAAGCGTCGGCTCGCCGTGCGGCCCGGCTTACCTCCTGTGACGATCGAACCGTTGAAGCGTCGGCTCGCCGTGCGGCCCGGCTCACCTCCTGTGACCACGTTGACACGCGCGCGGCGGGCCCCCTGGCGTGAACTATTCAGGAACGATGGGCGCTGGCGCCGGACAGGGTGTGTGGATCGGTAGGGCGGGGGCTTGTCCCCCGCCGCTCACTTACCGATGAGAGATGGCGCCGGCGGGGGACAAGCCCCCGCCCTACAGATCCACAACCCTGTCCGACGCCGGCGAACATCGATCATGAATAGTTCACGCCAGGGGGCCCGCCGCGCGCGTGTCAACGTGGTCACAGGAGGTGAGCCGGGCCGCACGGCGAGCCGACGCTTCAACGGTTCGATCGTCACAGGAGGTGAGCCGGGCCGCACGGCGAGCCGACGCTTCAACGGTTCGATCGTCACAGGAGGTAAGCCGGGCCGCACGGCGAGCCGACGCTTCAACGGTTCGGTGATAGGATGCGC
>JBGPYK010000480.1:0-2902 GCA_041493245.1 Methylomirabilia bacterium
AGTCGGGGCGACATCCAAGCGCCCGTGGTGATCAACGCCGCCGGCATCTGGGGCGATCGCATCGGCCGGATGGCCGGCGTCGAGATCCCCATCACCGTGTGCCGTCACAAGATCAACTTCTTCACCCGACCGGCCGGCGCGACCGACCCGCACCCGCTCGTCTACGACTTCGTGAAGAACATCTACACGCGGCCCGAGACCGGCGGCCTCACGCTCGTGGGCCCCCTCGACCCCGAGGAGCTGAACGACCGCGCCGACCCCGACCGCTACAACGAGGGCGTGAGCTTCGAGGAAACAGCCGACGCCATGGAGCGGGCGATGCACCGCTTCCCCGTGATGGAGCACGGCGAGGTCGCCAAGGGCTACGCCGGCTGCTTCGACGTTACCCCCGACTGGCACCCGATCCTCGACGAGAGCCCGGTTAGAGGGTTCTACCTCGCCGTAGGATTCTCAGGGCACGGCTTCAAGCTCTCGCCGGCGGTGGGCGACATGGTGGCCAGGCTCGTCGTCGACGGCAAGAAGCCCGCCGACGACGTCCACGCGTTCCGCTTCTCCCGCTTCGCCGAGGGCAAGCCGATCCGCGGCACCTACGGCGACTGGCTCATGTGCTAAGCCCCGATCATCCCTTCACCCAGTGAGGAACCGGCTCCCCGAGGAACTCCGCCAGCGGAATGCCGTCGCCACCGGCTTCGGGAGTCGTCGGTCTCGGTCTGGGGGCCGGTGAAGACCACACGGTTTACTCGATATGATGAGTAAAATTACTCAATGAGATGAGCAAGTCGATCGCCCGTCGACTACGCCCTGCTTGCCTCTTGACTCTCTGCTCAGGGCGAACTCGGTCGAGGCGGGCGATCTGCCGCCCGCGGAAGCAGTCGACGGTCGGCCCGTGCTAGGCTGGCCGCATGCTGGACGCGCTTCATCGAATCCTCGAAGCCGAGCCTGATGTCGCCTATGCCCTGCTCTTCGGCTCCCGCGCCCGTGGGGCGGCGCGCGCCGACAGCGACGCCGACATCGCCATCGAGTTGACCGCCGGCGCCGCGCGGGATGTGCACGGTCTGGGCGGCCTCGCCGCGCGCCTGGAATCCGCCGCCGGGCGCCGCATCGACCTCGTGCTCCTCGACGAGGCGCCCGCGCCCCTCGCCTATCGCATCTTCCGCGACGGGCGCGTGCTCGTCGAGCGCGATCACGGTGCGCTGGTTGCCCGCAAGGCGCGCGCCATCCTCGACTACCTCGACTTCAAGCCTGTCGAGGACCTGTGTGCCGCCGGAGTCCTGCGCGCCGCGGCCCGTGGTCGATAACGCACTCTTCGCCACGAAGATCGCCATTACCCGCGGACATAAGCGTTAACTTGATTTTCGCCCACGAAGCCGCAGGTAGGGCGGGGGCTTGTCCCCCGCTGGCGTCCGCGAGCTGGAGCACGATCGACCCTGAAAACCGGTAGTCGCACCACCGCGCGACGAGCCCCGACCGTACGGAGTTGTTCAGAACGTACTCGCTGGCGTGCGCGAGCCGCTCATCGCCGCGAAGAAGACGGCGGGGGACAAGCCCTGGGACAAGCCCCCGCCCTACAGCGCCCTTCGATACGCGAGAATTAGGTCGACGCCGATGTCCCTTGGCGAGGACCCCGCAAGGGAGGGGCTGAGTACCGAAGCGGCCTCGCGCGCCCGTTCTGCCATGACATCATCGGCCGCGACTATACGTCACCGAAATTGCCAATTGGAGTACTAAGGAAATGATTGAAGCGAGCAGGTTTCGAGGACGAGCCGCGCCCGCTTCCCCACCGTTCACACCATTGCCGCGAGCGCCTTCCCCACCTCCGAAGTCGACGCCTTCCCCCCGAGGTCGCGCGTCAGCGTTTTGCCGTCCGCCACCAGGCGCTCGATCGCGCCCACCACGGCGCGGGCGGCGTCGGGATGCCC
The DNA here is from genome assembly GCA_041493245.1 of Methylomirabilia bacterium. Lineage (GTDB taxonomy): Bacteria > Methylomirabilota > Methylomirabilia > Rokubacteriales > CSP1-6 > DATHGT01. The sequence continues at coordinate 1,920 of JBGPYK010000480.1, forward strand.
GAGGTGGTCGAGCAGCATCGCGCCCGTCCAGATCTGGGCGATGGGGTTGGCGATCCCGCGCCCGGCGATGTCCGGGGCGGAGCCGTGGACGGGCTCGAACATCGACGGGTACTCCTTCTCGGGGTTGATGTTGCCGCCCGGGGCCAAGCCGATGGAGCCGGCGATGGCGGGGCCGAGGTCCGAGAGGATGTCGCCGAAGAGGTTCGAGCCGACGACGACGTCGAACCAGTCCGGGTGCTGGACGAAGTGGGCGGTCAGGATGTCGATGTGGAACTGGTCCGTGCGAATCTGGGGATACTCCTTGGCGATCGCGGCGAAGCGCTCGTCCCAGAAGGGCATGCTGTGGATGATCCCGTTGGACTTGGTTGCTGACGTCACGTGGCGCTTCGGGCGCTTCATGGCCAGCTCGAAGGCGTAGCGCATGATGCGGTCGCAGCCCTTGCGCGTGAAGATGGCCTGCTGGACGGCCATCTCCTCGGGCGCCCCCCGGTAGAGCCGCCCGCCGATCTCTGAGTACTCGCCCTCGTTGTTCTCGCGGACGATCAGCATGTCGATGTCGGCGGGCCCGCGGCCGGCCAGCGGCGAGCGCACGCCCTCGAGCAGGCGGACGGGGCGCAGGTTCACGTACTGGTGAAAGCTCCGGCGGATGGGGATGAGCAGGCCCCACAGCGAGACGTGGTCGGGCACGCCGGGGAACCCCACGGCGCCGAGGAAGATCACCTCGAAGGGCCGGAGCCGATCGAGGCCGTCCTCGGGCATCATGCGGCCGGTCTTCGCGTAGACCTCGCAGCTCCAGTCGAACGCCGTCCACTCCAGCTCGAAGCCGAACTTCCGGGCGACGGCGTCGAGCACGCGCATGCCCTCGGGCACGACCTCCTTGCCGATGCCGTCGCCGGGAATCGCCGCGATGCGGTGCTTCATGCCTTCGCTCCTTCGCGCACCTCGGCGAACACCTTCTTCGCGGTGATGAACGCCTCGCGCAC
>JBGPYK010000062.1:0-9616 GCA_041493245.1 Methylomirabilia bacterium
CGACCCGGCGCGCATCCGTGACGTGTATGGCATCTCCGTCGCGCAGCAGCTCTTCGACGGCCTTGTCCAGTTCGATCAGACTCTGGCGGTGGCGCCGGCCCTGGCCCAGTTCTGGACGTCATCGCGCGACGGGCTGACGTGGACGTTCACGCTGAGGAAGGGCGTCAGGTTCCACCACGGGCGCGAGGCGACGGCCGACGACGTCGTCTACTCCTTCACCCGCATCCTGGACCCGAAGACTCGCTCGGGGGCGTCGGATCTGTTCGCCAACGTCAGGGGGGCGCAGGAGTTCAGGGAGGGACGCGCGAGCCACGTCTCCGGCCTCGTGGCGCTCGGCCGTTACACCGCGCAGATCACCTTGAGCGAGGCGTTCCCACCGTTCGTTTCGGTCCTTGCCGAGGGCCACGTCAAGATCGTCCCTCGGGAGGTTGTGGAGCGGCAGGGAGAGGCGTTCGGGATGCAGCCGATCGGGACGGGGCCCTTCCGCTTCGTCCGCTGGAACCGTGGGAGCGAGATCGTCCTCGAGGCCAACCCCGACTACTACGACGGACCGCCGAAGGTTTCGCGCGTGGTGTACCGGATCTTCCGCAGCGGGGACCACGCTGGAATGTACGAGGAGTTCCGGCGCGGGCGCTTGGAAGACTCTGAGATTCCGACAGAGAACTACCACCGGATCGTGGCGTCGTCCGCGCACGTAGTCGTCAAGGCGCCGATGTTCAGCGTGAGATTCTATGGGCTCAACCTCCGCATCAGGCCCCTCGGCGACCGGCGGGTGCGCCAAGCTATCATCCACGCGATCGATCGCTCGGCGGTGACCGATGAGATCTTCCTCGGCCGTTTCGTGCCCGCCCGAGGGATCCTGCCCCCCGGCCTGGGATACAATCCCAAGCTGAGGAGCTACAGTTATGACCCCCAACGGTCACGCGACCTGCTCGCGGAGGCGGGCTATCCCGGCGGGCGCGGACTTCCCCCGATCGTGGTGTGGTCGAGCGTGAAGGAAAGGGTGCTCCTCGAGCACGAGCTGATCCGGCGCGACCTCGAGGCCGTCGGGATCAAGGCCGCGTTCCACTACGAGACCGATTGGCCGACGTTCTCCCAGATGCTCGCGGACGGCAAGCTTCCCATCTTCCTCTACGTCTGGTACGCCGACGTCCCCGATCCCGACAATTTCCTCTTCAAGCTGTTCCACTCGCGGAGCCCGCGTAACATCTTCGGCTACGCCAACCCGACGGTCGACGACCTCCTGACGGGGGCCCGCGCTGAGCGCGACCTCCACCGGCGCCTGGAGCTGTATCGGCGGGCCGAGCAGCTCATCCTCGACGATGCGCCGATCCTCCCCGTCTTGCACTACACCTACGAGCGGCTGTTCCAGCGGTACGTGCGTAACGTCGAAGTGAACGGGCTTGGGGATGCGTACATTCCCCTGCGAAAGATTTGGTTGGATCGACGGGGATGACGTTGCGCTTCACGTCTCTCCGCGCCCGGTTGCTCTGCGGCACGCTCCTCGTCATCGTCCTCGTCATGGCCACCGTCATGGCGGTGGTCGAGCATCGGCAGCGCGTGGCGATCATCGGTGAGGTCGAGCGGCGCGGCGAGAGCCTGGCCCAGAGCCTGGCCGCCATGTCGTACGGACCGCTGCTCCTCTATAACTTCACGGCGCTCGAGCAGAACGTGGCCCGCGTCAACACCGAGGCCGACGTCGTCTACGCGATTGTCCTGGACGCCGACGGGCGCGTCGCCGCGCACAGCCGGCACTCCGAGCGCGTCGGCCTGTCGCTCGGCTCCGCCGTCGACCGGCACGCGGCCGAGACGCAGGTGCCCGTGACGCAAACGACGGTGCTGGCCGAGACCGGCGACGCGATCTACGACTTCGCGGTGCCGGTGCAGGTCGACCGCCAGAAGTGGGGGACCGTCCGGGTCGGTCTCTCGAAGCGGCGGATGGACGCCGAGATCCGCCGGACGCGGTGGGAGCTGGGCGCGCTGACGGTGGTGATGCTGGTCATGGGGGGTCTCGCCGCTGCCCTGGTGGCGGCGCGCATCGCCGACCCCGTCCGCCAGCTCGCCGAGGGCGCCGCCGCCGTCTCACGGGGCGAATTGGATCAGCGCATCGAGCCGTCGACGGTCGACGAGATCGGGGGGCTGGCGCTCGCCTTCAACCACATGACGGCGCAGCTCCTCCAGCAGCGCACCGCGCTCGAGGCCGCGCACGCCGAGCTGTCGCGGCGCTTCCAGGAGCTGGGCGACCTCAAGAGCTACACGGACAGCATCCTCAACTCGCTGACGACCGGCGTCGTCACCATCGACCTCGAGGGGCGGGTGGTGATGCTGAACCCCGCCGCCGAGCTGCTCACCGGCTTCTTCGCCGGCGAGGCCGCGGGCCGGTACTGCACCGAGGTCTTTGCCGGCATGGGCGAGGTGAGCGAGATCCTGATGGAGACGCTGGCCAGCCGCGCGTCCGTCGTCGGCGTCGCGCTGACCCTCACGCGGCGCAGCGGCGTGGCGCTGCCCGTCGAGCTGAGCACGGCGCCCCTCAAGGGCAGCGACGGCAAGGATCTGGGCGTCGTCGGTGTCTTCCGTGACCTGACCGCCGTGCGGGAGCTGGAGCAGCGCCTGCAGCGCTCCGACCGCCTCGCCGCGCTGGGGACGCTGGCCGCCGGGCTCGCCCACGAGATCAAGAACCCGCTCACCGCGGTGTTGACCTTCAGCCGGCACCTCGCCCGCCGCTTCGACGACGAGCAATTCCGCGAGAAGTTCCAGAGCGTCGTTCCCCGGGCGCTGGAGCGGATCAACGACATCGTCGAGCGGCTGCTCGAGCTGGCCCGCCCGGCGCGACTGCACTTCACGATGGTCCGCCTCCCCGCCCTGCTGGACAGCGTCATCGAGCTGTACAGCAACGAGATCGAGGCGAAGCGGATCGCGGTCATCCGCGACTACGCCCGCGACGTCCCCGGCATCCAGGCCGACGAGGAGTCGATCTACCGCGCGCTCGTCAACCTCGTCGCCAACGGGCTGGAGGCGATGGGGCCGCGTGGGCGCCTGACGCTGCGACTCGGGTGGGCCGAAGGCCCCGCTCGGGTCGCACGGCGTCTGGGGAGCCCGCGTCGCGTGCGGATCGAGATCGAGGACACGGGGGCAGGGATCCCGCTGCCCGAGCGCGACCGCATCTTTAACCCCTTCTACACGACCAAAGAGGGCGGCACCGGCCTCGGGCTCGCCCTCACGCACAAGATCATCGAGGAACACTACGGCACCATCGACGTGGCGAGCACCCCCGGCGTCGGCACCACCTTCCGCGTCGTCCTCCCTCTCGTCCCTGACGCCCTCTCGACCGGTGAGGAACTAACGGCACGGTTATAGAGTTACACTACACTGCTCCAGGGGGCGAACCGGTAATCAGAGATCGGCCCATGAAGCCTCGGGCGGCCCCGTGCGTTGCAGCCTACCTGTTGACTCCCGCTCGAAGTTGCCGGAGTATCTGGCTGACCCATCCAGAAGAGCGCCGATTCGGCCGAGCCGACGTGCGCAGTCAGGTGGGGAACGTTTGGCATTGCCGCGGTTCGCGTGCAGGCGTCTCGAGGGCGTCGGGGCGATTCGTCCTCCCGGGCGCCGATGACGCCGATCGGCCCGCCGGCCCGCGTCCTCGTCGTCGACGATGACCGGCCCGTCCTTGAGACTCTGTGTGACCTCGTCGCCGAGCTCGGCCACGAATCCGTCCCTGCCGGAGGTGGGCGCGAGGCGTTGGAGCTCTTCGCGGCGCAGCGATGTGACTTGGTGATCACGGACTTGTTCATGCCGGAGATGAACGGTCTCGAGTTCATCCGACACCTGCGCGAGCTGTCGCCGGAGGTCCCGGTCGTCCTTCTCACCGCAGCCGCGCCGCCTGAACTCGTCGCCGTCCTTCGTGCGGCGAACGTCATGTGCCTGCGCAAGCCGGTCGAGTTGGTCGAGCTCGACGCGGCGATCCGACACCGGATGTCTGGCCCTGGAGACTAGCAGGCTGCTGACAAAGGCCCATCTGCTTCGTGGGCGCCCTTGGCCACACGCTCAACGTACGGGGAGTACGCCTCGCGTGCGGCCCGCGGGCGCCGCCTCACATCTGGCCCTTTTTGAGCAGCCTGCGGGTCTCGGTGTCCTGCGACGAGCGTGTCCGAGCGTTTGGGGGGTATGGGGGGCCGTGTCGGGGCCCCCCATTTTGGTTAACGATTTAGCTGGCGACGCCAGAAGCCGAGGAGGCCCTGCGGCATGAAGATGACCATCAGGGTGAAGATGATGCCGACCGGGATCAGATAGTATTCGGTGAAGAACCGCGAGAAGCCCTCGCGGAGGAGCAGGAAGAACGCCGCGCCCGCCACCGGTCCCACCAGCGTGCCCATGCCCCCCAGGACGTTGAAGATGATGACCTCGCCGGAGATCAGGAAGAACACGAAATCCGGCGCCGCGAACTTGTTCTGGATCGCGTAGAGGACGCCCGCCAGCCCCGCGAAGAGCCCCGAGAGCATGACCGCGACCATCTTGTAGCGCTCGACGGGATATCCAATCGCCCGCGTCCGCGGCTCGTTCTCCCGGATGGACTGGAGCACCATCCCGAAGGGCGACTGCGTGATCCGACGCAGCAGGAGGTAGGACACCGTCACGACCGCGAGCACGAACCAGTGCAGGGTGACCGGCGTGAACGGCACGGCGAACAGGCCGGGGACGCCGAGGGCGGGCTGGCGGAAGGTGAGGCCGTTCTCGCCCCCCGTCAGCTCCGTCCAGGTGAAGATGATGACGTAGAAGATCTGCGAGAAGACCAGCGTCGTGATGGCGAAGTAGATGTCGCGCAGGCGCGTGGAGAAGTACGCCACGAAGGCGGCGACCACGGCGGCGGCGGCGAGGCCGTAGAACATGGCCAGCCACAGGTTCGGCGGGCGCACGCTGAGCAGCGCCGCTGCCGCCCCGTACATCCCCAGGCCGAAGAAGGCCGAGTGGCCGAACGACACCATCCCCGTGTAGCCGATCAGGATGTCGGACGACATGGCGAGGAGGCCCCAGATCAGGATCTCCGTCGTGAAGCGCCGCCAGAACTCCGGCAGAACCAGGGGGGCCACGAAGAGCAGCCCCACGACGATGGCGAAGCCGAACCAGAAGGGCCGAGTGGCCGGGCGAGCCGAGGCGGTGGCTCTGGCGAGGCGAGCGGTGAGGCCGTTCGAGAGATCTTGTGGCATGAGGCTACTTCGGCGTGGGGACGAAGAGGCCGGTGGGCCGGAAGAGAAGCGTGAGGATGAGGGCGACGAAGGCCGCGATCACCGCCTGGGACGGGCTCACGATGAGCGCGGCGTAGGCCTCCAGCAGGCTGATGAAGATCGAGGCGAGGATCGACCCGGCGAGGTTGCCCATGCCGCCGACGACCACCACCACGAAAGCCTTCAAGACCCAGTCGGCGCCCATCACGTGGTTGACGCCGACGAGGGGGCCGAACAGCACGCCGCTCGCCGCCGCCATCGCCGCGCCGATCGCGAACACGACGGTGTGGACGATGGGGACGGGGATCCCCATGGCGGCGGCCATCACCCGGTCCTGGGTCGTGGCGCGGATCCAGATCCCGTACTTGCCGTACTTGAGGAAGAGATAGAGCGCGCCGATGATCGTCGCCGACAGCAGCGCCATCACGATCCGGTAGTACGGATACTCCAGGTAGAAGAGCTGGAAATGGCCCGTGAAGGGCTCATGGATCTTGCGCGGGACGGGCCCGAACTGCCAGAGCGCGTAGTTCTGGAGGACCAGCGAGATACCGAACGTGCCGAGGATGGTGTAGAGCGGATCGCGTCCAAGCAGGGGGCGGAGCGTGACCACCTGGAGCGCGGCGCCCAGGATCGCGATCGTCACGGCCGCCCCGAACAGGGCGATCCAGAAGTTCCCGGTGACGGCCTGCATGACGACGCCCGCGTAGGCGCCCAGCATGAACAGTTCGCCGTGGGCGAAGTTCACGACGTCCATGATCCCGAAGATCAGGGTGAGCCCCGACGCCACCAGCGCCAGGATCATCCCATTGACGATGCCGTTCAGGGTCTGGATGAGAAACGCTTCCACGCGCTACACCCCCAGGTACTGGTGGATGACGGCGTGGTTGGCGCGCAGCTCGGCCGCCGGCGCGTGGTGGCGCACCACGCCCTTCTCCATGATGTATACGCGGTCGCTGACCTCGAGGGTGAGTGGCACGTTCTGCTCCACCAGGAGAATCGCCACGCCCTCGCGGTGGAGCACCTTGATGATCTCGTGGATCTGGCCGACCATGCGCGGCATGAGGCCTTCCGTCGGCTCGTCGAGGAGGATGACCTTGGGCTCCAGCATCATCGCGCGCGCGATGGCGAGCATCTGCTGCTCGCCGCCGGAGAGCGTCCCGCCCGCCTGATTGCGTCGCTCCCGGAGCACGGGGAAGTTGTTGTAGACCTTCTCGAGGAGCGCGTCCCGGCGGGCGTCGGTCATCCCCTGACGGTCCAGACCTGTGCGGAGGTTCTCCAGCACGGTGAGGAGGCGGAAGATCCGCCGGTCCTCCGGCACGTAGCCGATGCCGATCCGCGCCACGCGGTAGGACGGCATCCCGCTGACGTCGCGTTGCTCGAAGACGACCCGCCCCTGGGAGGGCCGCACGATGCCCATGATGGTCTTGAGCGTCGTGGACTTGCCCACGCCGTTGCGGCCCAGGAGTCCCACCACCTCGCCCGCGCCGACCTCGATCGACACCCCGTGCAGGATGTGGGACTTGCCGTAGTAGGTATGGACGTCGTGCAGAGCCAGCATCAGGTCTTGAGATAGACCTCCTGCACGCGGGGGTTGGCCTGGATCTCCGCCGGAGTGCCCTCGGCCAGCACCTCGCCGTAGTGCAGGACGGTGATCGTCCGCGCGAGCCCCATCACCACCTCCATGTCGTGCTCGACGATCAGGATGGTGAGGTTGGTGGCGATCCGGCGGATCAACTCCACGGTCGCGTGGGTCTCGGCGACACTCATGCCGGCCGTGGGCTCGTCCAGGCAGAGCAGCTTCGGCTCCGTGGCCAGGGCGATGGCGATCTCCAGGTTCCGCTGCTCGCCGTGCGAGAGGTTGGCGGCCAGCTCGTCCTCCTTACCGTCGAGGCCGACGGAGGCGAGCACGGCCCGGGACTTGTCGATGACGTCGCCGAACGAGCGGTGGTGGCGGAGCAGGCTCCAGTTGTGATGGCGGGACTGGGCGGCGATGCGGACGTTCTCGAGCACCGTCGCTCCCGGCAGGATGTTGGTGATCTGGTACGAGCGGGCGATGGCCTTGCGCGAGATCAGGTTGGGGGGCAACCCGGCGATGTCATCGCCGTCGAAGATGATGCGGCCGGCCGTGGGCCGCAGCACGCCCGTGAGACAGTTGAAGAAGGTGGACTTACCCGCGCCGTTGGGGCCGATGATCGCGCGGATTTCCCCCCGGGGAACCGCGATGCCGACGTTGTTCAGCGCCGTGAGGCCCCCGAAGCGCATGGTGAGACCTTCGGTGCGGATGATGGGCGTGGCGCCCGCGCCGTTGCCGGCGACGGGGGCCACCGAGCGACTCGGCGCCGCGGTCACGCTAGGCGAACTTGCACGCCGGCGGGGAGAGCGTCTTCTCCTTCGACACCACGTCGAGGATGCGGTGCTTGTTGTTCTTGATGTCGAAGACGAACTCGCGGAGGAAGGCCTGGTGGTCCTCCTTCCGGAGGGTCTTGTCGCCCTGGGGGAAGTCGTCACCCTCCTTCATCTCCAGCCCCTCGAGGGCCTCGATGAGCTTCATCGTGTCCTCCCGGCCGCGGAAACCCGACCTCTGCATCCCGACCTTGAGGGCGTTCATCGCCTCGAAGTTCGACTGCACGTAGCGGTCGGGCAGCGGGCCCGAGGGGTCGATCTTCTTCAGCGCCGCTACCGCCTCGTCGAAGAACTTCTTGTGCGCGGTCGTGTTCAGCGGCGGGTCGAGGACGGGGACGTACCGGTTGATGCCGACGAATCCCTCGATCTTGTTGCCGAGAGTGGCCAGGTGCGTGGACTCCGCGATGGCGCCGTCGCCCGCGAACTTGTACTTCTTGGTCAGCCCGAGGTCGTAGGCCTGGGTGGCAAAGACCACCGCGTTGGCGCCGAAGAAGATCCCGAAGAGACCGTCGAAGTTGCCGGTGATCTTTGAGAGGAACGCCGTCATGTCAGCGGTGCCGAGCGGGATGCCGGTGCCGCCGACGTACTCGCCGCCCGCCTTCTTGATCTGCTCGATGTAGGCGTCGCGGGTGGACTGACCCCACGCGTAGTCGAGGTACGCGATGTGCCACTTCTTGCCCATCTTGACGAGGTGCGGGGCGAACGCGATGGCTTGCGCCGGCGCGTAGTCGAAGGGCCGGAACACGAAGCGGCTGCACTTCGTGGTCGTGATGGTCGTGTCCAGACAGACGCCGATCATCCAGACGGTCCGGTGCTCCTCGAAGACGGGCATGCAGGCCAGGCACACGTTGGACAAGTAGCCGCCCTCGGCGACGTCCACCTTGTCCTCGACGACGAGCTTCTCGGCCTTGCGCCGGCCGACGTCGGGCTTCGACTCGTAGTCGGCAATCACCAGCTCAACGGGCCGGCCGTTGACGCCACCCGACTTGTTGATGCGCTCGGCCGCCATTTGCGTGCCGACCAGCGCCGTCTTGCCGCCGGCCGCCGCCACGCCCGACAGCGGCTGCAGAACGCCGACCTTGTACGGCTTGGCCTGGCCGAACGCCTCACGCCAGGGGGCGGGCACGAGCATCGTCGCGCCGACCGCGCCTGCCGCCGCCGCCGAGAGCCCGAGGAACGTGCGACGCGTCGTCTTGCCGCTCCACCACATGTCCTTCGCCCAGGGTTCGTCGTGCCATCGTTCGGCCATCGCTGACCTCCTTGAAGTCTCAGGCATGCGCACACCGGTGATGAAAAGGTTGCTCCTATCTACACGAAAAGGCGGCCCGATGCAACGCCGGGGGGGCAAACGCTATCGGCGCTGTGGGACTTGGCGAGGCTCGGAGTCAGTCCGAGTATCGAGGCGCGCTCCGGCTTCGCCGGGGCGTGCCGAGCGTTGGGGGGATGGGGGCCATGTCGGGGCCCCCATCTCAATAGCCGCCATATCGGGGCCCCCCATGTTCTACGTGTGCAAGCCGGAGGCGACTAGGGCGTTCCGGATCGCCTCGCGCTCGGCCGCGGATACGGGGGTGAGCGGTGGCCGCACGTGGGCCGCCGGGATCCGACCGAGCAGTACGAGCGCCTCCTTCATGCGGTTGTGCATGTCGACGAAGGGCGGGGCGTAGAAGACGCGGACGAGTGGGTCGAGCCGATCGTTCACGCGACGGGCGCCGTCGAGATCCCCCTTCTGGCAGGCCTCGAACAGTTCGACGTGGAGATCCGCCGTCACGCTCCCCATCCCGGAGATCGCCCCGTCGGCGCCCAGGAGGAAGCTCGCCATCAGCGACATCGTGAAGGACGACAGCAGCGCGACCGGCCGCCCGGTCGCGCGGAGCGCGCGGAGGTTGTGCTCGAGGGCCACGCTGTCGTCCGACCAGTCCTTCACCGCCGCCACCTGCGGGATCTCGGCGAGCCGGGCGAGTGTCACCGGCCCGTAGCCGATGCCGGACGCG
>JBGPYK010000068.1:0-9260 GCA_041493245.1 Methylomirabilia bacterium
ATGGCGATCCTGCGCGACATCCAGCGGCGGATCCGCTCCGTCCAGTCGACGCAGAAGATCACGCGGGCGATGAAGCTGGTGGCGGCGGCAAAGCTGCGCCGGGCCCAGGAGCGCATCGTCGCGGCCCGGCCCTACGCGACGAAGATGAGCGAGCTGCTGGGCAACCTCGTGACCGCCGGCGACGGGGCCGCGCATCCCCTCCTCGAGCAGCGGGAGGGCCCGCGACGACAGATCGTCGTCATCACGGCCGACAAGGGGCTCGCCGGCGCCTTCAACTCGAACATCCTGCGGCGCTCGCTCGATCTGATCCGGGAGTCCAGCGCCGCCGACCTGACCCTCGTCGTGGTCGGCCGCAAGGCGCGCGACTTCTACCGGCGCCGGCCCTACACGGTCAAGCGCGACCTGGTGGGGTTCTGGGATCGGCTGGCCTACGGCCACGCCTCCGAGCTGGCCGACTTCTTCATGCAGCAGTACCTCGAGAACGCCGTCGATGAGGTCTGGCTGCTCTACAACGAGTTCCGCTCCGTCACCGTGCAGCGCCCCGTGCGCACCCTGCTCCTGCCGATTCCGCGGACCGACGCCCCCGGCGCCGAGGCGGTCGACTATATCTATGAGCCGGGGCCCGAGGCCATCCTCGGCGACCTGCTCCCGCGTCACGTGCGGATGCAGGTCTACCGCGCGCTCATGGAGTCGCTGGCCGGCGAGTACGGCGCGCGCATGACGGCCATGGAAGCGGCGACCAAGAACGCCAAGGAGATGATCGAGGTCCTCACGATCCAGTACAACAAGGCCCGTCAGGAGAAGATCACCAAGGAGTTGCTCGACATCGTCGGCGGCGCCGAAGCCCTCAAGCAGGGGTAGTGCGAGCCGCAGGCCGTCGCGGGGCAGGGGCCCCGCCGGTCGAGGCGAGCTTATGAACAGTAGTGCGAGCCGCAGGCCGTGGCAGTGCGAGGTGAGCCGCGCTCGGGCGGCAAGCCGAGCGGTGAAATGACCGGAAATCGGGCAGGGGCCCTGCCGGTCGAGGCGAGCTTATGAAGGGAGCCGAAGCATGAGCCAGGGAAAGATCGTCCAGGTCATCGGCCCGGTCGTCGACGTCGAGTTCGAGCCCGGGAAGCTTCCGGCGATCTACAACGCGCTCGAGGTACAGGGGATCGAGAATAAGGACGTGTTCGCGTACTCGCAGCGGCTCGTGCTGGAAGTCGCGCAGCACCTCGGCGAGAGCCAGGTGCGGACGGTCGCCATGGCGGCGACGGAGGGACTGACGCGCGGGATGTCCGTGAACGATACCGGCGGGCCCATCATGATCCCCGTCGGCAGGGAGACGCTCGGCCGCATCCTCAACGTCGTCGGTGAGCCCGTGGACAAGGGGCCGGCCATCCACGCGAAGAAGACGTACCCGATCCACCGGCCGGCGCCGTCCTTCGAGGATCAGTCGACGAAGGTCGAAATGTTCGAGACGGGCGTCAAGGTCGTCGACCTCCTCGCGCCCTACACGAAGGGCGGCAAGACCGGACTCTTCGGCGGTGCCGGCGTCGGCAAGACCGTCATCGTGATGGAGCTGATCAACAACATCGGCAAGCAGCACGGCGGCATCTCGGTGTTCGCCGGGGTGGGGGAGCGGACCCGCGAGGGCAACGACCTCTACCACGAGATGAAGGAATCGGGCGTCATCGAGAAGACCGCGCTGATCTTCGGCCAGATGACTGAGCCGCCGGGCTCGCGCCTGCGTGTGGCCCTCACCGGCGTGACCGCCGCCGAGTACTTCCGCGACGAGGAGAACCAGGACGTCCTCCTGTTCATCGACAACATCTTCCGCTTCACCCAGGCGGGCTCGGAGGTGTCGGCGCTGCTCGGCCGGATGCCCTCGGCGGTCGGCTACCAGCCGACCTTGGGCACCGAGATGGGCCAGCTCCAGGAGCGGATCACGTCGACGAAGAAGGGATCGATCACCTCCGTGCAGGCGATCTACGTCCCCGCTGACGACATCACCGACCCCGCGCCGGCGACGGCCTTCGCCCACCTCGATGCGACGACCGTGCTCTCGCGGCAGATCGCCGAGCTCGGGATCTATCCCGCCGTCGATCCGCTCTCGTCCACGTCCCGCATCCTCGACCCGGTCATCCTCGGTGAGGAGCACTACCAGACGGCGCGCGCGGTGCAGTCGATCCTGCAGCGCTACAAGGACCTGCAGGACATCATCGCCATCCTGGGCATGGAGGAGCTCGCCGACGAGGACAAGCTGGTGGTCGCGCGGGCGCGGAAGATCCAGCGGTTCCTCTCGCAGCCCTTCTTCGTGGCCGAGGCCTTCACCGGCCAGCCCGGCCGCTACGTCAAGCTCGCCGACACGATCAAGAGCTTCCGCGAGATCGTTGACGGCAAGCACGACGAGCTGCCGGAGCAGGCCTTCTACATGGTCGGCGACATCGGCGAGGCCATCGACAAGGCCAAGAAGCTCCGCGAGGTCGCCTAGTGGCCGACCTCCTCGCGCTGGAGGTCGCGACGCCGACGCGGCTCGTCGTCGCCGAGACCGTCCACGAGGTCGTCGTCCCGGGCAGCCAAGGATACTTTGGCGTCTTGCCCGGGCACGCCCCCCTCCTGGCGACGCTCGGCGTCGGCGAGCTGATGTACCGCAAGGGCCACGCGCAGTATCACCTCGCCCTGACCGGCGGCTTCGCCGAGGTCCGCAACGACAAGGTGATCATCCTCGCCGAGACCGCGGAGCGGCCCGAGGAGGTCGATCGCGAGCGCGCGCTCCTGGCCAAGGAGCGCGCAGAGCGACGGTTGGGGGGACGCGAGGCCGACGCCGACTTCGCCCGGGCCCAGGCCGCGCTCATGCGGGCGCTCATCCGACTGCAGGTCGCCGCACGTAGCCACTGAGAGTCGGGCGCAGCCCCGGGAACCCCAGGGCGGCGGTAGTGGTTACGCAACAATCCGGTAGGCCGCTGCCGGGAGACTGCCTGTGGAGGTGCGTATGACCAAGGGGTCCCTGCGAACGCTCGCCGTCGTCGTTCTCGTCACCGCCGTCCTAGTCGCGCCGCCGAGCAGCGCGGGCCCGGAGAAGATCAGCTTTCCGGCCACCTACAAGGCCGGCGTGCTCTACACCACCGTGGATCGGCCCGACATCAAGCAGTACCGCGAGCTGTATGCGAGCGCCGAATCGGTGGCCACCGCGAAGGCGGGCAAGCCTCTGCCGAGCGGCACCGTCCTCACGCTGGTCCAGTACAAGGCGCAGGTCGACGCCCAGGGCAATCCCGTGAAGGACGCGAACGGCCGGTTCGTCAAGGGCGACCTCGTCGCCTATGTGGTCATGGAGAAACGCACGGGGTGGGGAACCGAGTATCCGGACGACCTCCGCAACGGCGAGTGGGAGTACTCCGCCTTCGCCGCGGACGGCAAGTTCAACGACAAGGCCAACTTCAAGGCGTGCTTCCAGTGCCACAAGCCTCACGAGAAGCAGGACTTCGTGATCTCGCTCGCCAAGCTCGCTGGCGCCGTCACGAAGTAGAGCAACTCTTGCCTGCCCTCGCCGGCGGGCACTGTGCCCGCCGGCGCGAGCACCCTCCGGCCGCCGCGCGTCGTAACTCCCTGTCCGATCGCACCATCAGGCGTGGCATGCCGATCGCACCACGGCGTCGGCATGACTACGATCCTCATCGTCGATGACGAGCCGAACATCGTGCAGCTCGTGCGCATCACCCTCGAAGACAGCCGGGTGCGGATCCTCGAGGCGGCAGACGGGGCGACCGCCCTCGACTGTGCCCTCGCGCTGCGGCCGGATCTCATCCTCCTCGACGTCGACCTGCCCGACCTGAGCGGTCTCGAGGTCTGCCGGCGGCTGAAGGACGACGAGGCGCTGGCGAGGACAAAGATCGTCATGCTCACGGCCGCTGCGCAGGCGGATGACGTCGCCCGTGGTTTCGCGGCCGGCGCCGACCAGTACCTCACCAAGCCGTTCTCGCCCGTCCGCCTCCTCTCGCTCGTCGAGCTGCTCATGCCTCACACCGTGCGATGGCAACCCAAGTAGCCGGGCCCGACGATCTGGCCGTCGCGTACCGGCGGCTGAACGCCGCCTACCAGCAGACCCTCCGTTACGCCGAGGACGTCCGTGAGTTGTACCTCCGGCTGCAGCGCTCGATCGGCCAGTCACTACTCGGTCTAGCCAACGCGCTGGAGGCGAAGGATCCGTACACTCGAGGCCACTCCGAGCGCGTCGGCGCCTGGAGCCGCCAGATCGCCGTCGAGGCCGGGCTTCCGCCCGCCGACGTCGAGACGGTTGGCCAGGCGGGTCTGCTCCACGACATCGGCAAGATCGGGGTGCCCGAGGCGGTCCTTCGCAAGCACGGCGCCCTCGACGAGGGCGAGTGGGTGCTCATGCGCCGCCATCCGGTGATCGGCGCGCAGATCGTCGCGCCCTTCGAGTGCCTGGCCGGCGCGGGCGTCGTCATCCGCCACCATCACGAACGTCACGACGGGAGCGGGTACCCCGACGGGCTCGTCGGCGAGGCGATCCCCGTCGGCGCCCGTATCATCGCCGTCGCGGACGTCTTCGACGCGCTCACCTCCGACCGCCCCTACCGGGCGGCGCTGCCGCGAGCCGCCGCCTTGGAGTACCTCGTGAGCGGGGCGGGGATCACGCTCGACGAGCGAGTCGTCGCCATCGCAGTCGGCCTACTCCGCGATGTGGGCACTTGAACAGCCCTGGACGCCGCGGCGTAGCCCAATCCTCGCGAACACGCCGCTCGCTCTGATCGCCACCCTCAGTGCGGGCTGGCTTGCGGTGGCTGGGCTCGTCGCGGCCGGGTGGCTTGTCCCCACTGCGGTGCGAGTCGCGTCGATCACGGCCGTGCACGGAGGCTTACTCGCCGTCGCCCTGACCTGGGCCGCCGCCGACAGCGGCGCCAGCCTGCCGCCACATGCCCGGGGCGTGATCCTTGTGCTCGTTGCCGCCGGGGCCACGGCGGCCGCGTTCGATCCCCGCGCCGCCATCCTCCACTTCGCGGCGCCGGCTTGGCTCGCGATGCTCGCGGCCCGCGGGCGGCTTGCCGGCCTCGGCCTGGGTCCCGACTTCCCGCTCTCGCCCGTCCTCCTCGGCGCCGCGATCGGCGGCCTCCTGGGTGGCCACCTACTCGTGTCCGCAGCGCAGACGCTGGGCCATCCGCTCCGTACTGAGAGCTGGACGTCGTTTCTTGGTCTCTGGGCCTACGACGCCGGCGCCAACGTGCTGTCGGCCGAATGCTTCTTCCGCGGTGCGCTCTTCAACCGCCTGCAGCGTCGATGGTCCTTCGCGGCCGCCGCGGCGCTCGCGACGGCGGCGTCGCTGGTGCGCTACCTCGCCGATCCGCTCCTGCCCCGACACGTCGAAGTGATGGCGGGGGCGCTCTTCTATCTGACGCTCCTCGGCGCCGTCGACTGCTGGCTGTTCTGGTGGTCGGGCAGCCTGGTGCCGGGGCTCCTCGCCTCGTTGCTCTTCTTCCTCGCCTACCGCGCGCTGGGGACGGGATGAGAGACGTTGCCGCCCTCACAGTCACCCTCCTCGCGATCACGCTGCTGATCGTCCACACGGACCTCGAGACAGCCGCGCTGTTCCGCCACCTCTACTTCGTCCCTGTCGTCGCGGCGGCGCTGCGCCTCGGGGCGGTCGGCGGCGGCGTGACGGCGGCCGTGGCGGTGCTGCTCGAGGCGCCAGGCATCTTCGCCGTCATCGAGCAGGCGGGCGTCACGCCGCTGGCGGCCGAGTACCTGGTGACGTTCGTCGCCCTCCTCGTCTCGGGCGTGCTCGGCGGGCGGCTGGCCGGGTACGGCGAGACCCAGCGACGGCGCTTCGAGACGCTCCTGGCCGTGCAGCGCGTGCTGGCCGAGGAGGCGCCGCTCGACGTTGCGCTCGAGCGCCTCCGGGTGTGTCTCGCCGCCCGCCTGGACGCGAGCGCGGTGGCGCTCGTCGTCCGGGAGGACGAACGGCTGGTCGTCGCCGGCGGCGGAGCCGTCGTCGCCGGCTCGCTCGCCGCCGAGGTCCTCGCCACCGGCGTGCCGCGGTTCGGGCCCGATACCGGGCGCGGCTCCCGCCCGCGGCGAACGTTCGTCGCGCCGCTGGTTGTCGGCGCCGAGCCGATCGGCGTGCTCGCGGTGGAGCGCCGGGGCGAGCTTCCCGTGGCCGAGCGCTCGGCGCTCGCGGCGCTGGCCGCGCACTGCGGACTCGCGCTGGAGAACGCGCGCCTGGCCTCGCGCCAGCGCCGCTTTGCCGAGGAGCTGGCCGAGCGCATCGCCAGCGCGACGGCGGCGAAGTCGGCATTCGTCGCCCTCGCCTCGCACGAACTGCGGACGCCGCTGACCGCGCTTCTTGGTTTCAGCGAGCTGCTGGCCCAGCGCCCCTTCGAGGCCGTCGAGGTGCGGCGCATGGCGGAGCTGCTGCAGCGGGAGACCGAGCGCCTCGCGCGGATCGTCGACGACTTCCTTGATCTCTCGCGCCTCGAGCGCGGCCTGGGGCTGCGGCTCGCGCCCGCGGCCATTGCGGTCGCCCCCGCGCTCGCGGCCGCCGTCGAGCTGTTCCGGCGTGCCGACTCGCACCGGATTGTCTTAGAGTGCGACGAGCGGCTTCCCGCGGTCCTCGCCGACCCCGACGCGCTCGACCGCATCCTAAAAAACCTCGTCTCGAACGCGATCAAGTACTCGCCGGCGGGGAGCACGGTGAGGATCACCGCGCGAGCGGCCGCCGCCGCGTCGGTGGAAGTTTCCGTGCATGACGACGGGCGGGGGATCCCGCCCGACGCTTTGCCGCGCGTCTTCGAGCCGTACTATCGCGCGCCCGGCGCCGCGGGCGCCGCGCGCGGCACCGGGCTCGGACTCGCGGTCGTGAAGGCGCTGATCGAGGCGCACGGCGGGACGATCGGCCTCGAGAGCGCGCCTGGCCGAGGCACACGCGTGACCTTCGTTTTGCCCGCCGTTTCTTGACACTCTGCGTCGCGGCCTGTAGTCTGTTCCGGCTATGCCCAGGCGTGAGCAGATCGCCGAGCGGATGGCCGACGCGGTCCTCAAGCGCTTGACGACGAAGAAGGTCATCGAGGTCAAGGACGAAGGCCCGGCGCGGGCCGCGATCCGGCATGTCGTCCTCGACAACCTGCTCATGGAGGAGAAGCTGGACGCCGACGCGCGCCAGATCCTCCTCGACCACGCCAAGATGATCAAGGATTCCTCGGCCGACTACCGGCAGCTCCTGGGCAAGGTGCGCGAGAAGCTGGCGCGGGACCGGGGATTCATCCTCTGATGCGGATGAGCCGCGAGCGTCTGTTCCACCTCACCGACCTCATCGTCAAGGAGCTGACCTCCACCGAAGGCGTGCACGTCAGGGCGCCCGACGAAGTCCGGCCCGAGGTTCTCCGCGGGCTCACCGAGGAGGCGAAGCTCGAGGAGTCCGTCGACACCGAGGTGCGCCGCACCCTCTCGTCGTACTCCCGCCCGGTGCCCGAAGGCAGTCGGGAATGGGAGATCATGTACCAGAAGACGCGCGAGGAAGTGTTCAAGCGCAGGCTCCGCTGGTGAAGCGCGTGGTCGTCGGCATCACGGGAGCCAGCGGCTCGATCTACGGCATCCGACTCCTCGAGATCCTCCGGCGCTACGCGGACGTGGAGCTGCACCTCGTGCTTTCGCGCTCCGGCAAGCGCACCCTCGTGGCGGAGACCGACTGGTCCGTGGCCGACGTCGAGAACCTCGCCCACCACCGCTACGACAACGGCGACATCGGGGCGACGCTCGCCTCGGGTTCCTTCCGCACCGCGGGCATGGTCATCGCGCCGTGCAGTATCAAGACCGCCGCCGCGGTCGCCACCTGCTACGCCGACACGCTGATCTCGCGCGCGGCCGACGTGACCCTCAAGGAGGGTCGGCCGCTCATCATGCTCATCCGCGAGACGCCGCTGCACGTGGGACACCTCAAGATGATGCTGGCCCTGGCCGAGATGGGCGCCGTCGTGCTGCCGCCCATGCCGGCCTTCTATAACCGCCCCAAGGAGTTGGACGACATCGTCAATCACACGATCGCGCGCGTTCTCGACCGCCTCGACATTCCCCAGAGCCTTGTCGGGGAGTGGCAGGGCACTCGACCGCGCGGGCAGGCAGGCACGCCCGGTGCCTGAGCGTGGAGCCGCCCCGGCGCTGGATCTCTCCGTCGTCATTCCCGTCTACAACGAAGAAGAAAACCTCCCGCCGCTCTGGGCCGAGCTGCGCGCCGTCCTCGACGGCCTGCGCCTGCCGTTCGAGGTGGTCTTCGTCGACGACGGCAGCCACGACCGGAGCGCCGAGATCATCCGGGGCTTCCGCGACGCCGATCCGCGCGTCCGCCTCGTGCGGTTGAAAATCAATGCCGGCGAGACGGCGGCCACGGATGCGGGGTTCAAGGCCGCCCGCGGGCGCTGGGTCGTCACCATGGACGCGGACCTCCAGAACGATCCCGCGGACCTCCCGGGGCTCCTCGCGAAGCTCGAGACGTGGGATGCCGCGACGGGCTGGCGGGTCGACCGCGGCGCCGGCGACCCCTGGATCCGTCGCGTCTCCTCGAGGATCGCTAACGGGATCCGCAACGCCATTAGCGACGAGACCGTCCACGATAGCGGCTGCACCTTCCGCGCCTTCCGCCGGGAATGCCTGCGCGACCTCGCCCTCTACCGAGGGTTCCATCGGTTCATCCCGACGCTCCTGCGCATGCGGGGCTTCCGCGTGGTCGAGGTGCCCGTGCGCAACCGTCCGCGCCGCTTCGGGCAGTCGAAGTACGGCATCATGAACCGGGCCTTCGTCGCCTTCGCCGACCTCCTGGTCGTCCGCTGGATGAAGTCACGGCTGCTCCGCTACGAGATCGCCGAGGACGTCGGCGGCGACCTCGCCCGGGACTGACCGAGCCACCGATGTGCTCGTCGCCGCCCGAAATCGTTGGGGAGGGTCGGGCCGGGGGAGTCCGGGGGGGGGCGTAGCCCCCTTCGCTCGATGGACCCGGCGGTCGCTCCCCCCAACGTCAAATAATGGACGTTCTGCTCGTCGGGCTCGGCCGCTGGGGCGAGAAACACCTACGGGTCCTCGGCGATATCGGCGCGACCGTGTGGGTCGCTGAGGTCTCCCCCGAGCGACGGCAGTGGGCGGTGGCCCACGGCGCCGACGCCGGCCGCGTGGTCGAGGACTACCGCGCGGCGCTCGGCCGTGTCCAGGCGGTGGACGTCGTCACGCCGGCCGACAGCCACCTCGCCATCGCCGAGGTGTGCCTGCGCGCGGGGAAG
>JBGPYK010000531.1:0-2560 GCA_041493245.1 Methylomirabilia bacterium
ACGGTCTCCCAGCACAGGACGCCGGCCACCTCGCCCTTCTCGAGCATGGCCACCAGGTCCGTGATCTTGGCCGAGACGTGCTCGACCTTGATCCCGTGCTCCTTCTCGTAGAGCGTGAGCATCGTGTCGTGGATCGTGCCCAGACCCGGCGTGCCGACCCGCTTGCCGTTGAGATCCTTCGCCGACCTGATCTCCGGGCGCGCCACCAGCGGAGCGTTCCCCTTCGTGATGGACATGAGGACGACGAAGTCCGAGCCCTGGGCCGCGGCCTGGATGTAGGGCGCGAGCCCGGCCATCACGACGTCCACCTCGCCCTTGTTGTAGTCGAGGAGCGTGGCGGGGCCGTTCGGATACGTCCGGCGGACGGTGGTGATCCCCTCGTCCTTGAAATAGCCCTTCTCCACGGCGATCCAGTACGGGCCGTAGTCCAGCTCGGAGCCGATCTGGTCGCCCACCTTGATCGTCGTCGTCTTCTGCGCGACCCCGGCCCCGGGCAGTCCCGCGACGACCGACATCACGATTGCCGCCCCCGCCAGCCACGTCATGCGCTTCATATCAACCGTCCTCCCTCGTGCGTTCGGTTCACTGCACGTCGAACGTGATGCGTGGCTTCGACCAGTACGTGGGTAGCACCGTCACGCGCGGATGCGGGCCCATCAGGCTTAGCGCCTCGCTCCAGGCTGCCGCGAAGTCGGGCGTGACCATGCAGCGGAGATGGTCCCAGTGCCCGCCCGGCCTGGCGCCCGCCATGATGATGCGCCCCGCCGTCGTCATCGCGTACTCGTCCTCGTTGAAGAGCCAGAAAGGATGGTACGGATGGTAGGCGCCGCCCGCGCGGTAGTGCGCGACCAGCGCGGGGTCGCGTCCGACGCCCTCGGCGGCGCGGGCGAGGTCCTCGAACGAGCGCGTGCGGCCGAAGGTCTCGATCGCCTCCTCGTACCCCGGATGGGTAGCGGGATCGACGACACCCGCGCTGTCGGTAACGCCGATCACGACGCCGCCGCGACGGAGCAGGGGCGTGCCGAGCCAGAGCCGGGTGGGGAACGCGACCCCCGTAAGCGCGATGAGCGGGTTGGCGGCGAGGCCGTAGAGGAACGCGGGCGCCAGGCCGACCACGAGCACGTCGGCCGGCGGCGTCCGCCGGACGAACCGCCGGTCGGCCTCCGCCCAGGCGCGCTCGCGGATCGCCTCGGCGCGTCCCGCGAACACGTCGATCACGCCACGCGCGTCGGTCATCGCCTCCACGTAGAAGGTCGCGCACCCCCGCGCCCGCTCGATCGCCTCGTGGATCGCGGACTTCCTACGCTGGTACAGCATCGTGCGCGGCTGCCCGTGACAGGAGTCGGGATGGCCGATGCCGCCCCGGCCGTGATGCCCGGTGAAGGCGCGCGACCCTCCAAGCCCCACGACGATCCCCGACCCCGAGTAGCCGCCCCAGATGTTCGCGGCGACGTTGCCGACGTAGATCAGCAGATCGCTTTCCATCGCCGCCCGGTTCACCTCGACGACGTCGCCGAACGCCGTCGTTCCCAGGTCGACGAGGCCCTCGGCGTCTTCACAATCATGGTTCAGGACGCGCTCGCCGAAGCGCTTGGCGACCTCGGCGCCGAGGTACGCGCGCAGACTCTCCCCGCTGAACTTCGGGTGCATCCCGTTGGCGCTGATCAGCGTGATCTCTCCGTCGGCGACGCCCGCCGCCGCCAGGCACCGGACGACCGATGGCAGGACGGTCCGCACCGTCACCGCCGGCCGATTGGGATCGTCGAAGGCGATGACGATCCGCCGCCGCCCACCCCGCGGCAGCGCGCGCACGAGGTCCCCGAGCGGCGGCAGGCCGCGCGGCGCGTCGAGGGCCCGCTCGACAAGAACGTGGGAATCGCCCGCAGCCGGCTGCTCGACGTACTCGAGCACCACGGCGTCGTCCGGCACGGTGAGCACCTCCCGACCCGCTCCGCAGTCGACGGTGATCGCCGTCATTCCGTCACCCCATGCGCTCGAACGCGCTCCTTGCCCGTTCTCATCGCGCGCGCTTGGTCACGGCCACGGAGACGATAGCGCGCCGCGCGCAGAGCTCCCGGATCAGCGTGACGAGGGGCGTCCGCCCGACGGGGTACTCGGTGCGGATCGGCCGCGCCGCGACCAGGCTCTCGTACGGCTCGGGCCCGTAGAAGGCGGCGAGCAGGAGGTCGTCGTCTGAAGCGAATGGCCCGCGCTCGCGGCGTACGCGCTCGAGGCCCGGGGCCAGCAGCTCCCCCGGCCGCGCGGTGACGGGCGACTCCCGCCGCGCGATCCGGTCCATCACGTTCGGGTCCACGGGCGCCGCCAGCTCGCCGTAGTATCCGAGGGCGTACTTGCGCACCTCGTCCGGTACCGTCCGGTAGCGCTCGCCCTGAACCACGTTCAGGACGGCCTGAGTGACGACGAACTGCGCGAAGGGGCTGACGACGATCGGATAGCCCAGCTCGCAACGGATTCGCGCAGCCTCCTCTAGGATCTCGTCCCGACGGTGGGCGAGCCCGATGTCGCGGAGCTGCGACTCCAGGTTGCTGATCATCCCGCC
>JBGPYK010000304.1:0-4127 GCA_041493245.1 Methylomirabilia bacterium
CGTCTGGCGAGCCGGTTCCTCGGCGATCCGGGGCGGGTGGACGACCTCAAGGGCCGGCTCGGCCAGGATCTGGACGCCTCGGCCGCGGAGGAGGCGGGGCTCGTGACCTTCACCCCCGACGACATCGACTGGGACGACGAGGTGCGGATCGCCATCGAGGAGCGCGCCGCCTTCTCGCCCGACGCGTTGACCGGCATGGAAGCGTCGCTCAGGTTCGCCGGGCCCGAGACCGTCGAGACCAAGATCTTCGCCCGGCTGTCGGCGTGGCAGAACTGGGTGTTCCAGCGCCCGAACGCGGTCGGCCCCAAGGGCGCGCTGCAGGTCTACGGCACGGGCCAGCGCAGCGAGTTCGATCGGAGGAGAGTGTGATGTCCGGTATCGACTACCTGGAGCGGATCCCCAACAACGTCAACCTCAGGGACAACCGGCGACTCCTGCGCGCGCTGGAGGAATGGCAGCCGAAGTTTCTCGAGTGGTGGAAGGACATGGGGCCGCACGGGTTCCAGGCCAGGGAGATCTACCTCCGCACCGCGGTGAGCGTCGACGCGCAGGGCTGGGCGCAGTTCGGCTACCTCCGGATGCCCGAGTACCGCTGGGGCATCTTCCTGGCCGAGCCGGAGCCGAACCGCGCCATTGCGTTCGGCGACCACAAGGGGCAGCCACCCTGGCAGGAGGTGCCCGGCGAGCATCGCGCGACGCTGCGGCGGCTCATCGTCACCCAGGGCGACACCGAGCCGGCCTCCGTCGAGCAACAGCGGCACCTCGGGCGCACCTGCCCGTCGCTCTATGATCTCCGCAACCTCTTCCAGGTCAACGTGGAGGAGGGCCGTCACCTGTGGGCGATGGTCTACCTCCTCGACGCCCACTTCGGCCGCGACGGCCGTGAGGAGTCGGAGGCGCTGCTCCAGCGGCGCTCCGGCGATCAGGACAAGCCAAGGATCCTTGGCGCGTTCAACGAGCGGACACCCGACTGGCTGTCGTTCTTTATGTTCAGCTTCTTCACCGACCGCGACGGCAAGTACCAGCTCGCCAGCCTGGCCGAGAGCGGGTTCGACCCCCTGTCGCGCACGTGCCGCTTCATGCTCACGGAAGAAGCCCACCACATGTTCGTGGGGGAGACCGGCGTCGGGCGCATCGTCCAGCGAACCTGCGAGCTGATGCGCGAGCACAAGACCGACGACGTGCGGAAGTTCGGGGCGATCGACCTGTCGACGATCCAGCGGTACATCAACTTTCACTTTTCGGTCTCGGTCGACCTCTTCGGGTCCGAGATCTCGACGAACGCCGCGAACTTCTACACGATGGGTCTGAAGGGACGGTTCGACGAGACGAAGAAGGACGACGACCACCGTCTGAAAGAGGCCACGTACCCGGTGGCCGCGCTGGACGGCGACCGGATCACCCTCCGGGAGGAGCCCGCGCTCGTCTCGCTCAACGAGCGGCTGCGTGACGACTATGTCGCCGACTGCGCCCGCGGCGTCGCGCGGTGGAACCAAGTCATCGAGCGTGCCGGCATCGACGTCGAGCTGAAGCTCCCGCACCGCGGCTTCCACCGGGCGATCGGCGTTTTCGCCGGCGCGAAGGTGTCGCCCGACGGTCGCCTGATCAGCCAGGCCGAGTGGGACGCGCGGCACCACGAGTGGCTGCCCACCGAGGCCGACCAGGCCTACGTGGGCAGCCTCATGCACCCGGTGACGGAACCGGGTAAGTTCGCCAATTGGATTGCGCCGCCGGCCCGGGGCATCAACGGTCAGCCGCTCGACTTCGAGTACGTCCGGCTGACCTGAGTCGAAGACGCCGCGTCCATCAAGGAGGACCCTATGAAAGTCATCACGCCGAAGGGATTCGGAGCGCCGCTGGGGATGTACTCGCACGGCGTCGTCGCGTCGGGCGGAGAGCTGGTCGTCGTCGCCGGGCAGGTCGGCATGAGCCCGACCGGGCACGTTGCCGTGGGCGACGTCATCGCCCAGACCAGGCAGGCGCTGGAGAACGTCCGTGCCGTCGTCGAGGCGGGCGGCTGCTCGATGCGTGACGTCATCCGGCTGCAGACGTTCCTCACCCGCGCGGAGGATATCCCGGGGTTCATGAAGGCGCGCTCCGAGGTGTTCCCCGGGTATTTTCCGGACGGCGACTACCCGCCCAACACGCTGCTGGTCGTGAGCCGGCTCGTGCGTCCCGAGCTGCTGGTCGAGATCGAGGCGCTCGCGGTGCGGCGGCCGACGGTCCGGAGGGCGTCGGTGCCGCGAAAGGCGGCGGCGCGGCGGCGCCCGCGTCGATGAAGCCACCCGCACCTTTGTCAGGCCACCCACGGTCGACGCCGGCCTCACGGACCCCGTTAAGGTGAGCCGGGCGGCCACGGCAGCGTCAATGAGACGCGAGGAATGGGCATGAACGCCTCTGACCTGCTGCCCGCGGAGTTCAACGCGGCCACGTGGTTTGTCGACCGCAACGTGCAGGAGGGCCGCGCGGCGCTTCCGGCGTTCCTTTACGAAGACCGCGTGCTCACCTACGGCGACGTGCAGGATCTCGCCAACCGGACGGGTAACGCGCTCCGGGAGCTGGGCCTCGGGATGGAGGATCGTGTCCTCCTGATCTGCCTCGACGCCCCGGAGTTCGTCGGCACGTTCTGGGGCGCGATCAAGATCGGCGCCGTACCGATTCCTGTCAACACGCTCATGCGCGGCGCCGACTGGCTCTACTTCCTGAACGACAGCCGCGCCAAGGTCGCCGTCGTTTCGGCGCCGCTGCTCGCAGAGGCGGCGCCGGTCCTCGGCGCCGCGCCGCACCTGCGCCACGTGCTCGTCGCGGGCGGCGCCCCGGGCCCGCATCTGTCGTGGGAAGACCGCGTGGCCAAGGCGTCGGCGACGCTGACGGTTGCGGTCACGTCGCGGGATGACCCTGCGTTCTGGCTCTACTCGTCGGGGTCGACCGGGTTTCCGAAGGGCGCGGTGCACCTCCAGCACGACATGGTGATCTGCACGGAGACGTACGCCAAGCAGGTGCTTGGCATCCGGCCGGCCGACCGCGTCTTCTCCGCGGCCAAGCTTTTCTTTGCCTACGGCCTCGGCAACGCCGGCTACTTCCCGATGGGAGTCGGTGCGCAGAGCGTGCTCTTTCCTCACCGGCCGACGCCCGACGGCGTGTTCGAGGTGCTCGCGCGCCGCCGTCCGACGATCTTCTTTGGCGTGCCCACGCTCTACGCGGCGATGCTGGCCGTCAAGGAAGCGGAGAAGCGCTGGGACCTCTCCTCGCTCCGCCTCTGCGTCTCCGCGGGCGAGGCGCTGCCGGAGGAGATCTACACCCGGTGGCGCGAGCGCTTCGGCGTGGAGATCATCGACGGCATCGGCACGACCGAGATCCTCCACATCTTCCTCTCGAACCGTCCCGGCGCCGCGCGCCCCGGCTCGTCGGGCCTGCCCGTGCCCGGCTACGAAACGGTCATCGTCGACGACGACGGGCGCGCCGTGCCCCAGGGCGAGATCGGCAACCTCCGCGTCAAGGGCGACTCCACCATGGCGTTGTACTGGAACAAGCACGAGAAGACCAAGGAGACGCTCTACGGGCCGTGGATTCAGACCGGTGATAAGTACTCCCAGGATGCCGACGGCTACTTCTGGTACGCGGGTCGCGCCGACGACATGCTGAAGGTCGGCGGCATCTGGGTCTCCCCCGTCGAGGTCGAGGCGACGCTCATCAAGCACGCCGCGGTGCTGGAGGCCGCGGTGGTGGGCCACGAGGACAGCGACCGGCTCGTCAAGCCCAAGGCCTTCGTGGTCCTCAAGGAGCCGGCGACG
This sequence comes from Methylomirabilia bacterium, assembly GCA_041493245.1. Classification (GTDB taxonomy): domain Bacteria; phylum Methylomirabilota; class Methylomirabilia; order Rokubacteriales; family CSP1-6; genus DATHGT01. The sequence goes on from JBGPYK010000304.1 coordinate 3,795, forward strand.
GCATCGGCCGCGCTGGCCGACGAGCTGAAGGCCTTCGTCAGGGACAAGATCGCGCCGTACAAGTACCCGCGCTGGATCGAGTTCACCCCCGAGCTGCCGAAGACGGCCACGGGCAAGATCCAGCGGTTCAAGCTCCGCGCCTGACCGTGTTCGACCCCGCGCTCGAGACGCTGGTACCCGCGGCGCTGCGCGAACGCCAGTGGTGGCGGTTTCGGCGCCTGGTCGACGAGATGTTCGGCGCGGGCGGCGGCGCCGGCAACCCCTTCCTCCGTCGCAAGTGGGGCGCCGCCGGCATCCGCTCGCCGCGCGATCTCACCGGCTGGGACGACTTCC
>JBGPYK010000526.1:0-2617 GCA_041493245.1 Methylomirabilia bacterium
CAAGCTGATCAACGCCACCGCGATCTACGGCGTCATGCGGAACATCGGCGGCAGCGTGGGCATCGCGCTGGCCACGACGCTGCTCGCCCAGCGGAGCCAGTTTCACCAGGCCACGCTGGTGAGCCACATCACCGTGTGGGACCCGGAGACGCGGGCTCGCCTGGCGCAATGGGCGAGCCACTTCGCGACCCAGGGGAGCGACGCCTTCACCGCCGAGCGCCGGGCGGTGGCCATGCTGTATCGTGAGACGGTGGCGCAAGCCCAGCTCCTGGCCTACGCGGACGATTTCTGGTTGCTAGCGTTGCTATTTGCGGTGGTTCCCCTGTTCCTTCCCTTCATGCGCCGCATCCGGCTGTCGGCGCCGCCGCCTGGAGGCGCGGCGGCCACCGAGCCGTCGCGCGCGCACGCCGTGGATGAAGGCGTCGGGTGAATTGCGCCAGTCGATGGACCTGACCCACACAAGGAGGCGACCATGCACTACGGCGTCGTGATGTTCCCCACCGAGTACGCGATCGCGCCGGACGAGCTGGCCCGGGCGCTCGAGGAGCGGGGCTTTGAGTCGGTGTGGTTCCCCGAGCACACGCACATCCCGGCCAGCCGGCGGAGCCCCTGGCCCGGCGGCGGCGACCTGCCAAGGGACTACTGGTCGTCCTACGACCCGTTCGTCGCGCTGATGGCGGCGGGCGCGGTGACGCGACGGCTGAAGCTCGGCACCGGCATCTGTCTCGTCGTCGAGCGCGATCCCATTACGACGGCCAAGGAGGTCGCGACGCTCGACCGGTTGTCGGGCGGCCGCGTCCTGTTCGGCATCGGCGGCGGCTGGAACGCCGAGGAGATGGAGGACCACGGCACCGCGTTCAAGACGCGCTGGGGGCTGCTCCGCGAGCGCGTGCTGGCCATGAAGGAGATCTGGACCAAGCGCGAGGCGGAGTTCCACGGCGACTTCGTCCGCTTCGACAAGATCTGGGCCGATCCCAAGCCGCTGCAGAAACCGCACCCGCCGGTCATCATCGGCGGCGACGGCGCGACGACGTTCGACCGCGTCGTGGAGTTCGGCGACGGCTGGATGCCGATCCTGCGCCCGAACCACAATCCGGTCGAGCGCATCCCCGAGCTGCGCGAGCGGCTGAAGCAGGCCGGCCGCGATCCGCGGTCGGCGCCCGTGTCGCTCTTCTTCGCGCCGCCCAAGAAGCCGGCGCTGGACGCGCTGGCCGCCGCGGGCGTCGAGCGCGCGATCTTCGGCGTGCCGTCGGAGCCCCGCGACGCCGTCCTGCCGCGGCTCGACGTCTACGCGAAGCTGATCTCCTGACCGCGGGTCGGGTGGGGAGCAGGCTCCGGCCATCACGTGGCTTCGGCGCGACCCTCCGGATCGATGGTGGCGGCGAAGATCGTCAGCTTCAACTCCGAGTCGTCGGGGAGTTCATAGATGGGGCGCTTGCCGGACAGGCGCTCGCTCCGCTCCAGGATGATCGCCACTCCTTCTCCCCGGCGATCCATCAGGGTGGAGCGTTGCGTGTCCAACCCACCGATGTCCGCCGGGACGGGGCACTTCGCGAGAAGGCTGGCGATCGTCTCGTTCCGGCTCGCCTGGCGGAACGCAAGGCTATCGACCGTCATCGTGTTCGCGAGCGCGCCCGGCGAGTAGATCTCGAGACGACTTGCGAACATGCGCAGGCGTATCTTGGCTCCGTACATCGAGTAGTCCCGGTGCGCGACGGCGTTGACCAGGGCCTCGAACACGGCCGCCAAGTCGTATTGAGGAAGATCGCGGCGGCCGATCGTCTTGGACGCGGCAACGCGCATGTTCCGCACGACGAAGCGGCAGGCGTCGGCCACCTGGGCATCGAGGGGGCCGGTGATGTCCTTCGCGTCGATCTGGTAACCGGGGGTGTCCGCCACCCCCGGCGCCCCTTCCCCGCGGTAGGCCACAGCCTGGATGAAGGCGTGCCTCAGCCAGCGCTCCGGATGGGTTGAGCCCAGAAGAACACCCGCTACCGACGCGCGCAGCGTCGCGTCGTCATCCTCTCTCGCCATGCCGAGCTTGTGCAGCAGGGTATTCCGGTCATCTCGCGTCTGCGGGGTTCGGAAGCGATCGACGAGGGCCGAGTCCAGATCGCTCACTTCAGCGTCGGGCACGACCTGCTCGTCGAACCGGATGAGTCGAGCCTGACTGCGTTGTTCTGCCGAATCAAGCACGGCCCACGTTCTCTCCGGCCCGCTCGCGCGCTGCTCGCTTTGCCGCGTTCCCGTAGTGGAGGTCCTCGAGCATCGCCGCCACGCCGAAGTCCTACCGCGACGCCTTCAGCTTCAGATCCTCATACGGCGCGGAGTAGGAGAAGCCCTTGATGTGGTCGACGCACGCCTCCTCGACGCGCGGCCCGATGCCCCACAGGAACGCGAGCTCGTAGACGGGCACGTGCAGCGCCCGGTCGTGCATGATCTGCTGGATCTGGTGGAGCAGGGCCTCGCGCTTCTTCCGGTCCAGCTCGCGGGCCTGGCGCTGGTAGAGGTCCTCGATTTCCGGCACGACCCCTGACGAGTAGATGCCGTTCTTGGTCACGTAGACGTCGATGCGGGTCGCCGCGTTGCCGGCGGGGGCGCCGAGGCCCATGATCAC
>JBGPYK010000246.1:0-4752 GCA_041493245.1 Methylomirabilia bacterium
AGTCGCGTTCGTGCCGCGCGCTCGCTGATACAGCGTCTCGCGCGCCGCGGCCAGCGCCTGTATCAGTACGGCGCCCGCCTCGGGTGTCAAACGTCCCCGGACGACGACCATACCGTCTTCGTCTTGATACACATGCAGGGCGCGGCTCTTGTGGCGCTGCGCCGTCTCGCGGGCCTCGGCCGCAGCATCGACCCGGCGCCAGCCGCGGACGATGCGCTCGACGTGGCAGGCGGTACCGGCGAGGCCCACCGCGAGCAGTCGCTCCTCGGTCTCTTGTTTGGCCACGCGAGTGAGCGCCCGCACCTTGGCGTAGGAGAGCTCGCCGTGTGCGAGCGCGTCGGCCAGCCGGGGCAACGAACCGAGGGCGCGCGCCACGCGGACCCGCTCGCGGGCAGCGCCGAGATCCATCCCGACGCGCCAGGCCAGCCAGTGGGCGCAGGAGCGAAAGCCGTTGTTCCAGCCTTCGCCGGCGTCGAATTCGCGGATCATCTCGAGCAAGTGAGCGGTGGCGGCGTCGAGGTGGGCGGACAGCTTGGCGATCTCGTCGCCGAGTCGGTCCATCTCGGCAATAGGTTTCGCGGTGGCGTCGATGTGGAGCGCGCTGATTTCCATGGTGAAGTCCCCCTCGATAGTGGAGCGACTCTACACCCTGGTTTCGGACCCACCTGCGAGCCTCTACGACGCGCGATCGCGTGGCGATCCATGATTTTTCGCTATGAGCTTCGTCAGACCGGCCTCGCCGGGCACGCGCGGATAGCTGGGGGCGAATTTTTCGGGGTCGCGGACGCACGACCAGTGCCGCTCGACAAACCTGTCAAGCGAAAACTTTGCGCGGCGTCACGATTGAGCAGTTGGGTGACCGCGTCGCCGACGCGTCCGGCTCACGGCCCGTCCTGTATCAATGACAAGGAAGCTGTCCAGGCGGTACTCGATCGGGATACCGACAGCGGTCGCCGGTCCTGAAGTTTCGTTTTCTTGAGGTACGCAACCCGTTCGACTGAACGCCGGCCGGCTCCATCCCCGACCAGTCACCGCGCGCCCCGGCGGCGCGCCACGCAGGCGGCGACGAGATCACGCACTTCTGCGAGCAGCGTGTCGCGGCTATACGCACCCTTCTCGAGGATCCGCTCCACGTAGCCGTTGAGCCGCTGGCGGTCTTCGGTGGTCAGGTCCTTGGCGGTCACCACGACGATCGGGATCGTCCGCCACGTCTCGTGGCGGCGCATCGCCGTCACGACCTCGAAGCCGTCCATCTCCGGCATCATGAGGTCGAGCAGGATCACGCCCGGCGCCATCGTGCGCAGGTGCTCCAGGGCGACACGCCCATTTTCTGCCTCCACCACCGTGTAGCCCGCGCCCTCCAGGATGCGCCGCAGCAGCTCGCGCAGCGTCGCGTCGTCGTCGACGACGAGCACCGGCGCGTCGTGGCGATACTTGTTCAACACGCTCAGGAGGCGCTCGCGGTCGAGCGGCTTGGTCAGGTAGTCCGAGGCGCCGAGCGCGTAGCCGAGGTTCTTGTCGTCCACGATGGTCAGCATGATGACAGGAATGTCGGCGAGGTCGGGATCGGCCTTGAGCGCCGAGAGCACCGCCCACCCGTCCATCCCCGGCATCATCACGTCGAGCGTGATCGCGTCCGGCCGCAGCTCCCTGGCGAGCCGCAGACCGTCCTCACCCCCCGCGGCGAGCGCGACGCGGAAACCTTCCTTGACGAGGAAGCGCTGCATCAGGTCCCGCACCGTCGCCTCGTCGTCGATGACGAGGACGGTGCCGGCCGCCTGCGGTTCGCCCGCGGCTGACGCCACCCGCATGGGTTCGACGTTCGCTTCGGCGGCGGCGACGACGACGGCGGGCAGCCGCATCGTGAAGGTGCTCCCTTCGCCCGGCGTGCTGTGCACGGTGATCTCGCCGCCCATCATGCGACACAGCCGCCGGCTCAGCGCGAGCCCGAGCCCCGTGCCGCCGTACCGGCGCGTCGTCGACGCCTCCGCCTGCGAGAAGTCCTCGAACAGGCGGCCGATCTGCTCCGGGGTCATGCCGATCCCCGTGTCCGTCACGGCGAACGTGATCCATTCGCCGGCGTCGTCCGCCTCGCGCGCGACCGCGAGGGACACCGTCCCGCGCTCGGTGAACTTGCAGGCGTTGCTCAGCAGATTGAAGAGGCTCTGGCGGACCTTGGTGAGATCCGCGTGCATCGTGCCGATCGTCTCGGCGCAGTCGAGGGCCAGACGGTTCGCGTTCTTCTCCGCGAGGGGCTTGATCACCGCGGCGACGTCGCGCACGAGGCCGGCGATGTCGAGGGATTCCAGATATAGATCCATCTTGCCCGCTTCGATCTTGGAGAGATCGAGCACGGCGTTGATCAGCTCGAGCAGGTGGCGGCCGGAGGCGTGGATCTTCTGGAGATCGGCCACGAAGCGCTCCGCCCCGAGGTCGGCGGCGTCTTCCTGGAGCATCTCGCTGTAGCCGATGATGGCGTTGAGCGGCGTGCGCAGCTCGTGCGACATGTTGGCGAGGAACTCCGACTTGTGGCGGCTCGCCACCTCGAGCTGGCCGCTCTTCTCCTCGATCTCCTTGAAGAGCCGCGCATTCTGGATGGCGAGGACCGACTGGGTGGCGAACGTGGTGAGCAGCCGCACGATCTCCGGCGCAAACTCTCCCGGCGCCTTGCGCGTCACGGCGAGGACGCCGATGACCTGCTCCTCGCGCAGCAGCGGCACGCCGAGCAGCGCCCGATGGCCGGCGTCGAGGAGCGGTTTGCGGATGGGGCTCTCGTACACGCCCGCGAGGGTGATGTCGGGGACCTGGACGGGTTGTCGCTGCTCCGCTATCTGGGTCGTCACGCCCTGGCCTTTGCGAATCGTCGTCACCCGGTCGGGAGCCTGCAGGATCGCGGCGTCACCCTTGTCGGGATAGTGGCTCACGCGAAGCCGAAACTCCTCCCGCCCCTCGTCGTATTCCCAGATCGTGCAGCCGTCCGTCCTGGCGAGCTGGTTCGCCCGGGTCACGATGGTCTGGAGCACGGTCTCGAGGTCGAGCGTCGAGCTGACGGCGCGGCTGACGTCACCCAGCGCGGTCAGCTCGTCGACCGAGTGGGTCAGCTCCGCCGTCCGCGCCTGCAGTTCGCCCAGGAGCCGCGCGTTCTCGATGGCGATGACCGCCTGGTCGGCGAAGGTCTGGATCATCTCGATCTGCTTGTCAGTGAACGGTTTGACTTCGCCCCGTCCGATCGCGATCGCGCCGATCGGGAGACCCTCCCGCAGCATCGGCACGACGAGCAGGCTGCGATAGGCCCCCGTTTGCTGGAACGGGGTCGGCGGCATTTCGGGATCATTCGCCGCGTCGTGTAGATGCAGCACGCGACGCTCCAGCAATGCCCAGCCCACGACGTGTTCGCGGCGCGTTGGCGTGGGATAGCCCGATCGAAGAGCCCGACTCGCTTCCGGCGTGAGAGAGGCATCGGCAACGACAGTGATCACCTCGCCGTCGAGTGTGAAAAGGGCACTGAATCGCCCTTCACACAGCCGGTTGGCGCTGCTGACGATCACGTCGAAGACGGGCTGAAGGTCCGTCGGTGAACCGCTGATCACGCGGAGGATCTCGCTGGTCGCGGTCTGCTGCTCGAGCGCCTCGGCGAGCTCACTGTTGCGCGCCTCCAGCTCCTTGAACAGACGGACGTTCTCGATGGCGATGACCGCTTGATCGGCGAATGTCTGGAGCAAGCGGATCTGCTTCTCGGAGAATGGGCGCATCTCGAGTCGCCGGATGAGGATCGCTCCGATGGCCGTCTGCTCGCGCAGCAGCGGCACGGCCACGACTGTCCGGACGCCACTGCGCCGCAAGCCGGCCCCAACCTCTGGAGCCATCCAATCGAGCTCCTGCAGGACGTCTTCGATGTGCACCGTTCGCTTCTCGAGAACCGCTCGCCCGTGTGCGGACTCCAGCGAAGCGACTCCGCCGACCGCACTAACCACCGACGTGCCCCGCAAGCCCACGTGGCGAAGCACCCTATCTTCGAGCTGGTAGAGCGAGCCGTTGCTCGCGTCGCACAGGGTGAGCGCACGGTCCAGCACGGCATCGAAGACCGGCCGAATATCGGTGGGTGACCCGGAGATGACGCTGAGAATCTCGGCCGTGGCCGTCTGCTGCTCGAGAGACTCGCTGACCTGCGCGTGCGCGTCCGTCAGCGCGCGGTTCTTGTCCTCCAGCTCCTTGAACAGCCGCACGTTCTCGATCGCGATGACCGCCTGGTCGGCGAAGGTCTTCAGGAGTTCGATCTCATTGTCGGAGAATGGCCCAGCCTCAGCGCGCGCCACCGCGATGACGCCGATGGGAGCGCCTTCCCGCAGCATCGGGACGTAGAGGGCGCTTCGATGACCGATCGCGCGGGACAGGGCTTGATGCTGGTACTCCGGATCGACCTCGACATCGGGTTGGTGGACGACCGCGCGCTCGAGGATTGCCCGGCCCGACCCCAGGGCCCGATTGGGGCGCGCCGGGAATACGCGATGCATCGCCTCGAGGGCTTCGGGGGTGTAGTTGTGCTGGGCGACCAGATGCATCAGCTCGCCGTCGAACTGAAGGAGCGCGCTGAAGAGCCCATCGCACAACCTCACGGCACTTCTCACGATCGTGTCGAAGACCGGCTGCACGTCGGTCGGCGAGCCGCTGATCACGCGGTGGATCTCTCTGGTCGCGGTCTGCTGCTCCAACGCGAGCGTGAGGTCCCGGTTGCGCGCCTCCAGTTCCTTG
>JBGPYK010000256.1:0-4675 GCA_041493245.1 Methylomirabilia bacterium
GAGCCGGTGAATCATGTCACCGGCCCTCTTGTCGTCCGTCACGATGTCTTTCAGGATCTCGCGCACCTCCTCGAGATTCACGACGTCGGCCGCGAGGAGGCGCTGGGCCGCCTGTGCGTTGCTGAGGATGGCGGTCAGCGGCTGGTTCAGCTCATGGGCCAGCGACGCGGCGATCTCTCCCATGGCGGAGACCCGGCCGATGTGCGTCAGATCCTGCCGGAGCCGCTGCGCTTCGAGTTCCGTCTGCTTGCGCGACAAGGCATTGGCAAAGACTTCCCCGAGGAGGTGGAGCTGCTGGATCAGCTCGTCCGACCCCGCGCGCTCGGCGCCTATCGCGCTGAAGACCAGCCCGCCCACGACGGTCCCCCCCGCCAGCAGAGGCACGGCGACCTGGGGCTTGACCCGGTGCGCGAGATAGCTCTGCCGATCCACGGCCGCCTCGTCCGGAAACTCCTCGAGCTGCGAAAAGCTGACGGTGTCGCCACGTCGCAGCCGGGCCGTCATCCACGGGAACTCGCCCACATCCATCCACTCCTCGATCGCCCAGGAACGGGCGGTCCTGCCGTCCCGAGAGAACTCGATCAAACTGCCACGATCCACCCCCAAGAACTCGACGATCTGGCGAAGGCCGCGCTGGATCTCTCGATCGAAATCGGCCGCCGCCAGATGGCTGAACGCGATCGACAGGGAGGACAGGAGCTTCTCGAAGCGCAGGCGATCAGCAAGCGAGAGCTCCACCCGCTTTCGCTCGAGCGCGCTGGCGAAGGCCTGGCTGAGGAGGTTGAGCCGCTCCACCAGCTCGTCCGGCCAGGCGTATTCGCGACGAACGGAGCCGAAGCTGAGTACGCCGAGCATGGGTCCCCCGGCACGCAGGGGGAGCGAGACCTTCGAGCGCGTGCCCGCGCGCGCATAGCTGGCCCGATCGATCGCCGCCGCCGCCGGAAGTTCATCGATCCCAGCGAATCGGACGGTCTTCCCGCGCCGCAGGGTTTCGGCCGACCAGGGGAACTGGTCGGTGTCCATGACACTCGGCGGCTCCTCGAGACCCGGCAGCGCCCACGCGAGGCGGCCCGTCGGCGCGCGGCCAACGTATTCTTCGAGATTGGCGCGATCCACGCCCAGGAACCTGGCGACCTGCTGAAGCCCGCCCGCGAGCGCCGCGTCGATCTCGCCGGCGGGGACGTGAATCAACCCAGCCGAAAGTTCCGAGAGGAGCGCTTCGAACCGCAAGCGCTCCTCCAGCATGTGCTTGCTCCGTCTGATCACCCACCGGTTCAGCAGGCTTCGCAGTCCCAACTCAGCCGTCCCCGCCGGCGGCCCGGTCAAGGACTCGCGTGAGATCTTCATAGCTGACCGGCTTCACGAGATGGGTGTCAAACCCTGCCTCGCTCGATCGCCGCCGGTCCTGCTCTTGGCCGTGGGCCGTCAACGCCACGAGAAGCACCCGACTCCCGAGCGCGGCTCGGATGCGCCGGGCGACCTCGTGGCCGTCGATGCCGGGAAGCCGGATGTCGATGAACGCGACCTCCGGCGCGGTCGCCAGCGCGAGGTCCACGCCCTCCGGGCCGTCGCGCGCCACCTCGACACGGTGGCCGTCGAGCTCCAGGATCCTGCGCAGAGCCTTTCGTACATTGTCATCGTCGTCGACGAGGAGGATATGCCGGGCCTGGACAGCGACTCGTCGCCGATCATCGCGGTCCGGGAGCGCAACCGGCGCACCGACGGGCAGGCGCACGACGAACTCGCTCCCCCGGCCCGGCCCCTCGCTCTCGACGGTAATCGTTCCACCGTGTAGCTCGACCAGGGTGCGGGCCAGCGTGAGACCCACGCCTAGGCCTCCCGGGGGGCGGGCCGGGGATCGATCGAGCTGGGCGAATAGATCGAAGATCCGCGGCAACATCTCGGGCGCGATCCCGATGCCGGTATCGCGCACGCGCAGCACGACCTCGCCGCCCTCGCGATATCCCGTCACCGCGATTTCACCGCCCCGCGGCGTGTACTTCGCCGCGTTGTCGAGCAGGTTGCCCACGACCTGGGTGATACGCGTGGGATCGGCCGTAAACCAGAGCGGCTCCTCCGGCAGCGACACCGACTCGACATGCGTCCGAGCGTCGATGAAGTCTCGCGTGGTCTCGAACGCCTCGGCGACGACCGTCTGGAGCGTGACCGTCTTCTTGCGCAGCTCGATCTTGCCTCGCGTCAAGCGGGAGACGTCCAGCAGGTCGTCGAGCAGGCGCGCCAGGTGCTTGACCTGCCGCTCCACGACATCCCTCGCCCGCTGCACGATGGGATCGCGCTCGGCTTGGCCGCGGATCGTCTGCATGGCGATCCGGATCGCCATGGGCGGGTTGCGCAGCTCGTGGGCCAGCATCGCCAGGAACTCGTCCTTGGCGCGGTTCTCCGCCTCGGCCGCCGCCCGGGCCGCCTCGTGCTCGCTCACGATCTGCGCCTCCTGCTCGCGAAGCCGGCAGGCGGTGAGATACGCGGCGATCTGGCTGGCGACGACCGACAGGAGTCGCACATGGTCGTCCGTGTAGATGTCGGCCCCTCGGTGGCAGACAAAGAGCATGCCCAGCACCCGGTCGAGCCCGACGAGGGGCACCGCCAGGTGCGAGGCACAGGGCACGAGGTGGGCGACCTCCGGTGGCAGCCAGTCGGCAGTCCGCGGCGACTCGTCGGTGACGACGATAAAGAAGTGCGTCAGCACCCGCCTCAGGCCTTCCCGGTTCTCCGGGACGTCGGGCTCGACCACGAGCCGCGTCGCGCCGGCCGCCGGCGCCTCGAGGAGCGCGCAGCGGTCGTAGGGCACGATGCGGCGGAGCAGCCCGAGCGCGCGCCGGAGCCGGGGCTCGGTATCGAAGGGCGCGTCGAAGCCCTGCCCGATATCGTAGAGCGTGCGGGCGACCGACCCGACGGTGTTCGAGGGATCCGGGCGGAGCGGCGTCATCGCCCCCGACTTTTCGTCCCGGACGAGCGCCGCGCGACGGGACGCTCCGCTGCGCGCTCGGGCTCAGGGACCCCTGTCAGCACCCCGCGCAGATCCACGAACCGCTCTCCGACGTGCGCCCCACGGCCGTCGATCCGGAAGCGGCGGAGCTCCGTGACGTGGCCGATCCCGCGCGCCTTGAGGACGGACACGGCGCGCTCCAGACGCCCATCCATCTCGACGTAGCGCAGCAAGATCAGGTTGTCGGCGGTGGAAGAGGCGACGTGGCCGGTGAGCTGCCCGGCCCCGAGGAGCTGCGTGACCTCCATGGTCATCAGCGGCGTGACACCGGCGGCCCGGAAGTGCTTGGTCAGGGCGTAGACCAGCTCGTGGAACCGGCGCTGCGAGGGCACGCCGAGCGACATGCTGGTGAGGCTGTCGAGCACCGCGTAGCGCGCGCCGACCCTCTCGATCTGCCGCCGCGCCATGTCGAGGAAGCGGTCGGTGAAGAGCTCGACCGGCGAGGTATAGCTGATGAGGAGCCGGCCCTGAGCCTCCAGCGGAGCGAGGTTCCAGCCGAAGGTCTTTGCGACCGCCCGGAGCTGCGCCGGTGTCTCCTCCAGCGTGAAGAGGATCCCCGGCTCCCCCCGGCGTGCGCCCTCGAGGAGGAAGTGCAGGCCCAGGAGCGTCTTGCCGGTTCCGGTGCCGCCCTCGACCATCGTCGCGCTCGCCCGCGGCAGGCCACCGAGCAGGAGCGCGTCGAGCCCGGTGACCCCGGTGGCGACCCGATCCGCGAGGTCGACTGGCGGCTCGCCGTTCATCTCCGGTCCCCGCAGGCGCGGATAGAACGTGAGCCCGGCGATGCTCATCTCGAAGAAGTGGCGCCCGGTGACGTAGTTCGCGCCGCGCATTTTCAAGATTTCGATCTGCCGGGCCGTCGTCAGCTCCTGGCGCTCCGTGGTGAGACGCACGATGCCGTCGGCGATGGCAAACTCCGGGGCGACGTTGATGTCCTCGGTCGTGTACTCGCCCACCAGCAGCGTCGTTGCCCCCCACGCCGCCATGGCGACGGAGAGGTCGTAGACGAACGCGCGGCGGGGCGCGGCGCTGGGCAGGAGGTCGTGGATGGCCTTGAAGCTATCGATGGCCACGAGGTCGGGCTCCTCACTCTCGACGCGCTGGATCATCTGTACCAGCGCCTGCTCGACGCCGCTGGTCCGGAGGGTCGAGCCGAGATCGGCGAAGACGACACGCTCGTCGATCAGGCTGGCGTCGAAGAACGAGAAGAGCTGCATGTAGCGGATGACCTTCAGCGCCGGCTCGGAGAGCGTGGTGAAGTAGAGGCACTTCTTCCCCTGCCGGGCGTGGTGGAAGAGCGCCTGAAGCGTGAAGACGGTCTTTCCCGAGCCCGGCTCTCCGGCGACGACCGTCACGGACCCCGCGGGGATCCCACCGCCCAGAATCGCGTCCAGCGCGGCGGATCCGGTGCCCAGTCGTTCGAGGGTTACCGCGTGATTGGTCATTTCGGCGCCTCCCCGCTGAAGTCGATCCCCCGCTCGCGCAAGGGAGCCAGACGGCCGAGCCGTCTGACCACAACCGGTCCCGTCAGCTCGACGAGGAGCACGCGCAGCTCGGCCGCCACGATCCGGAGCGCGCTCAAGGCCTCCTCGTTGCCGGGCTGCTTCCACGTCTCGGGGAGACGGTACTCGTAATCCAGGCTTTTGCGGGCCACGGTGACCGACTCGGACC
>JBGPYK010000381.1:0-3550 GCA_041493245.1 Methylomirabilia bacterium
GGACGAGCGGCGTCTCCCGCACGAACGCCTCGAGGGTCTCCGGCCGCAGGTCGCCGCCCTCGACGATGGACAGGAGCCGCGCGAGCAGCTCGTCGTCGCTCTGGCGCAGCAGCATCTCGATCTTCTCGGCCGCCATCGAGGCCACGTCCCGCGCCTGCTCGCGGAACAGCAGCTCCGCCGAGCGCTCCCACTGGCGCAGCGAGACGTACCCAAGGACGGCCACGATCACCGCCGGCACCACGATGGCCAGCGCGAACAGCGAGAACTTCGTCCACAACCACCGCACGGGAAGGCTCAGGCCGGCTCGCCAAGCAGGCGGCGGATCACGGCCTCGGTCTGCTCGTAGTCGCCCTCGCCGATGTGACGGTAGCGGATGATTCCCTTGCGGTCGACGAGGACGGCGCTCGGCCAGGCCCAGACGCCGAAGCGCCGCCAGATAGCCATATCGTTGTCCTGGACGACCGGATAGAGGATGCCGAGCTTCTTGACGGCGGTGCGGACGCTTTCGGTCGGCTTCTCCCAGGCGAACTCCGGGCTGTGTACGCCGACGATCGTCAGCCCCGCTCCCTGGTACTTGTCGTGCCACGCCCGCAACTGCGGGATCACGTTCTTGCAGTTGATTCAGCCGTAGGTCCAGAACTCCACGAAGACCACGCGCCCGCGCAACGCGTCGGGCGTCAGCGGCGCGCTGTTGATCCACGGGCCGCCGCTGATCGCGGGGGCGGGCACGTCGAGCGCCGCACCCCGGCCCTGCGCGCCGACGCCGACGGCAAGCGCCAGGACGGCGAGGAGCGAGGCGCCGAGCAACCACTGTCCCATCCGCGGCCAGCCCGCCTCCGCCTGCCTCGATGCCATCGCCGCCTCCTGCGCCACGCTCCGTGTCGGGGATCGGTTCTCAGGATCTGCCGGCGCCGGCAGCGGGTTGTCACGGGCGTGTCAAATATCTGCGCCGGATCGGGCGGTCAACCGCTCCCGGCGTCCTTCGCGCGCGCCTGCTCCATCGGCCCGCTAGACGATCTCCTCCTCGCACGAGGTCTGCTCGCCGAAGCGGCCCATGGCGAACGGGGGCAGGTCGCGATAGACCTCGCGCAGGCGAGCGTTGATCTCGCGGTTGGCGAGCGCGAAGAGGCTCCGCCCCTCGCGGTCGCCCTCGACGAGGAACGGCCCGAGACGCTCGACCTCCAGCACCCAGAGGGCCTGCGCGATCCCCAGCTCCTTGAGCCAGTGCACCTCGACGACGCGCTTGATCGAGCGCCCATAGGTCGCGCCCAGCCCGTAGCCGACCGTCGTCAAGTACACGGCGCCGTGGGGCACGAACCACTCGCGGTACGCCGCCTCCGTGAGCCCGGCCTTGCCGACGATCACCCGCGCGCCCGACCGCTCGAACCAGCGGCTCATCGACTTGCCGAAGCGGAAGCTGGCCGTGGCCGTCACCGCCTCGACGGCGTAGCTGCCGTCGGCGCGCACGCTGGCGGCGGGCGAGCAGTGAAAGTTGACGTTCGTGAGGACCAGCACGCTCGGCGGCAGCCCCCGTCCCTCGTCGACGACCTTGCGGTACACGCCCTCGCGCGCGGTATAGAGGATGCCGTCGAGGTAGACGACGTCGCCCAGCTTGAGCCGCGCGAGGTCGGCGTCGGCCACGGGCGTGGTGAGCCGGACCTCGTCCATCGTGATGTCGTCGAGTCGAGAGACCGTCATTCGATCCCGGTGCGGCGGTAATAGTCAGTGAACCACTGGGGATCGGTGCGGAAGTCGACGCGGCCGTCGGGGTGGATGCGCGCCGTAGCGCGGCGCGAGGACAGGCAGAAGCTGTGCATGCCGACGGGCATGCCGCCCGTGTGCGAGTACGCCACCTCGATGTGCGTGGCCACGACCAGCGAGGTCCCGGCGAAGCCCATGGCCCCGATGCCGACGTGGTTGCCGAGGGCGGTCAGCTCCTCCTCCAGGCGCGCGATGGCGGAATCGGGATTGCGGCTGCCCACCACGCGCAGGCACGCCGCTTCCTTGCCGAGCCGCACGCACGTGTCCTTGGCGCCGCCGATGCCGAGGCCCACGATCGCCGGCTGGCACGCGAGGCCCCGCTTGCCGAACTGCACCAGCGTGTCGACGAAGAAGCGCTTGAGCCCGGGGATGCCGTCGGCGGGGAACAGCATGCGGTAGTCGCTGCCGAAGAGCCCGCCCTTGTGCACGGTGGTGACGTCGATCCAGTCGGCCCCGGGCTCGAACGCGTAGGTGACTTCCGGCGCATGCATGCCGACGTTGTTGTCATGGTCGGCGCGCGTGAGCGGATGGACACGGTTGGGCCGCAGCGGGATGGCCGCCGTCGCGTCCGCCGTCGCCCGGCGCAGCGCACACTCGAGGGCCACGAAGCCGCCCTCGATCACCGCCTCGTTGCCGGCGCGGACGTAATAGCGCGGCAAGCCGGTATCGGCGCACATGGGTCGCCGGTCGGCCGTCGCGATGTTCCAGTTCTCCAACATCTCGGTGAGCACGAACCGCGGCAGCTTGCTCCGCTCGAGGTCTCGCGCCTGCCGGATCCCCTCGCGGTAGTCAGGCGGGATGTCGATGGCCGCCCGCGCCATCAGCTCCCGCGCCGTATCCTCGATCAGTTTGCTGGGAATCACTCGCGTCATCCTGCCCTCGTTGCCGCCACCCTAGATTAACACCCTCCCCTTCACGGGGAGGGTCGGCGAGCGAAGCGAGCCGGGGTGGGGTCCGCCCCCCATCCCCTCCCCGCAAGGGGGAGGAACAGTGCGGCTCAGCGCCGGCCGCGGGCGAGCCCCCAGGCGCACCACGTCGCCGCGGCGCCGCCGAGGCCCAGGGTGACGAACGCCCAGCCCCACGCCGTTGGAGTCGCGCCGGAAGGGTTGGTCGCGTCCAGCACGACGCCGAAGGCGAGCGGCGCGATGGCGCCGGCGCCGAAGCCGAGGAGCGAGCGCAGCGCGAGGCCCGAGCCGAGGTAGGCGGGGCGGACGGCCTCGGTGAACGCCGTGGAGAGCACCGGCGAGTCGCCGAGCGCGGTGAAGCCGTAGATCGCCCCCACGGCGAAGATGAGCGCGGGCGCCCAGCCGATGAGCCAGCCGAAGACGAACGAGCAGAGCGTGCTGATGAGCGCCATGCTGAAGAGCACGCTGCGGCGTCCCGTGCGGTCCGACAGACGGCCCATCGTGGAAGAGGCAACGAGCCCGGTGAGGTGGAAAGCCCCGGTGATGTAGGAACCGATCTCTACAGACCGCACGCCGGCGAGTCCCGACACCGCGAGGCAGGCGGCGATGAAGGCGGGCGTCCACGCCCACATGCCGAGCAGCTCCCAGGAGTGAAACGTGTACCCCGCCATCAGGCGCATGGCCGGGCGGTTGCGGAGCACCTCGCGCGCGAAGCCCAGCCCTTCCGCGCGGGGGTGCACGAGGTTCGGCGTCGAGCGCAGGGCGAGCCAGGCCATGAGCGCGCCGACGGTGGGCCCCGCCGCCGTCGCGGCGAAGGCGAGCTGGTACCCGCCCCACCGGAGCGCGAGCCCGGACACCAGGAGCGACATCGCGTAGCCCAGGGA
>JBGPYK010000191.1:0-5404 GCA_041493245.1 Methylomirabilia bacterium
CACGGCGCCATGTCGTGGCCGGGCAACGGCTTGATGAGCGCGTCGTGCAGCGCGTAGAGAAACACGAACGGCGTGCCGAGCCCCGCGGTCTCGGCGGGGTCGAGGAACGAGGTCGCGATCGTGGCGTCGAAGGCGATAGTGATCTGGCCCTCAGGCGGGCCCTGGGCGTGGACCTCCCTGGACCAGAGCGTGATCAGAGCGAGGGAGACGAGAACGATCCAGGCGATGCGTCGACCCATCTCGAACCTCCTGGCACGGGATTGACCGCCTACGCTAGCTCGACCGTAGAATGAACGCAAGCCTGGGTGACGATCAGCTCAACGCGGTGCCGCGGCGCTCAGCGGCGTCCGATGCGGTCCGGAGTCCAGGGCGGATCGAAGGTCAGCGTCACGTCGACGCGCTCGACGCCCGTGACCTTCAGCACGGCTTCGCGGACCCACTCGGCCATGACGTCGTGGATGGGGCAGCCGGGCGCGGTGAGCGTCATCGTGACGCCGACGGCGCCGCCGGTGACCTCGATGCCGTAGACGAGCCCCAACTCCACGACGGACATCCCCAGCTCGGGATCGAAGACCGTCCGGAGGGCGTCTTTTACGTCCGTGACCGACACCGTGGGAGCGCCGGCGAACGGGGTCATGACGGGCGCGCGCCCGGCGCCGGTGCGAGCCCGCGGGCGCCGCACGGCATCAGGTGGTGCAGCACGCGCGCGAGCGCGGCGGCGAACGCCAGCGCGCCCGTCGCCGTCAGCACGCCGGCGAGACGGATCCACGTCACGTCGCCACCGAGGACCGCCAGCGCGAGGGCCAGCACGCCACCGGCGAGGAGGACCGCCGCCCCGGCCTCACCGGCCGGCCACGAGAGCTGCGCGAGCGTGGGCACGGGCGCGCGTCCCACACGCGGCGCGTACACCTGGTACCACACCAGGAACGGCACGATCTTGAGCATCATGCCGGCGATCGTCAGCGACACCCAACCGCCCAGCGCGAGGATACCGTAGGCGAGCGCGGGCCGCGGGCCGGTGAGCACGCCGAACGCGAAGCCGAGCCCCATCCCCGTCGCGGCGACCAGGTAAACGGTCCCCGTCAGCACCAGGCGGAGCCCCCAGTCGAGGGCCGGCCGCTTGCGCTCGCGCACCATCCCCACGACCCACGTGATGTGGCCGGCGACGGCCGCCGCGACGCCGAGAGCGCCGGGCACGAGCACGACCCGCGTTTCGGTGAGGATGCCGGCGACGACGAGCGGCACGCCGGCCGCGAGCCCCCAGAGCTGGACGGCGCCGAGGCGGCCGGAAGGCTCATGGGCGAGTAAGAACATGGGGTAGACGCGCGCGCCGACACCGAGCACCATCGGCAGCACCCAGCCGAGCAGGGCGAGGTGGACGTGCGCGTGCACGTTGGCGAAGACGTCATCGGGCAGCACCTTCACGATGTGATCGAGGCCGAGGGCGGCGCCGAAGCCCGTGGTAAACACGAGCGCCGCGAGCGCGAGCACGACGAGACGGCCGGTAAACGTCCAGCGCCGGATCCCGCGGACGCTCATCGCCGCATTCGTGACGTGGGCGCCGACGCCGAGGGCGACGAGCCCCCCGCCCCACACGAGCCCCGGCCACTGGCCGATGAAGAAGTGGCTGACGATACCCACGATCCCGACGGCGAGCACGAGGAACTGCGCCCGGGCCAGACGCTGGCTCCAGATCGGGCGCTCGAGCACGATGGGGATGAGCTGGTAGCTCGCGCCCATGATGCTGAGCGTGATCCAGCCGAGCGTGACCGTGTGAGTGAGCGCGAAGACGCGCGGCTGGTAGTAGTGCCCGGCGAGCGCCTCCGCGAGCCACGGCATAGCCAGCGCGGCGGCGACGAACGACACGGCGGCGGCGAGGAGGTAGCGCAGCGGCAGCGTCGGCGACGGAGCGCGGCCGGGCGCGGGCGGCCTGTTCAGAAGGCCTTCGGCGAGTGCACTCCGCCGTTGGCGTGGCGGATGCGGATGCGGACGACGCCGGGCTGGGGCTCGTCCGTCTCGTGGACGAACCCGCGCTCGTCGAGCTGGGGATAGAGGAACATCGGGCGCCGCTCGTGCAGCACGATCAGCTCGCCACCGGCCGGAAGGGCGTCCAGGCTCTCGAGCACGCGCACCATCGGCTGGGGCGGCTCGAGCCCGCGCACGTCGATCGTCCGCGCCGCGGCGGCCGCCGGCTCGGCCCGCTCGGCCCTCGACGAGGTCTCGCCGGCGCCGCCGCGGTAGAACGTGACCCACCAGTCCTCGGCACCACGGCACTCGGTCCAGTGCTCGAACCCGCGCTTGCCGAGGACGTCGTAGAGGGGGATCGGCTCGAAGGGCGCGCGGAGCACGAACACCTCGTCGACGGCCAACGCCTTGACGGCGGTCATGATGCGCGCGAAGGGCTCGACGCCGCGACGGATGTCGTCACGCACGTCGACGAGCACGCGGCGCGACTCGGGGACGGCGTCGAGCACCGCCGGTCGCGCCAGCGCGGGATCCGGCGACGCCGGCGCGCTGGTCGGAGCGGAGTCGACCCCGGCGGCCTCTCCCACGGCGGCGCGCAGGACCGCGAGCATCTCCTCGGGCTGCGCGCCTGCGATGCGCGCGGCCTGGACGAGGCTCACCCGCGGGGCCATGAGCCGCCGGAGCAGCCGGTTCCGAAGGTGCTGGAAGTGGGGATGGAACCCGGCGAGGACGTCGAGCAGCTCGGGGTGCTCGTCGAGCAGCCGCGCCACCGTCATGTCGCCGGTGATCATGGCGTCTTCAGGCCTGGGCCGGCTCGGCCAACCGCTCGCCGAGGGCCTTCAGCAAACGGTCGAGGGGGATGCCCGCGGACGCCGCGGCCTCTGTCAGCGTCAGATGGGCGCCGCAGCAGTGGTTGACGTCCAGTGATTTGAGCGTCTCAAGCAGCTCCGGGTGGGCGGCGACGACGTCCGCGACACTCTGGCTCGCCGCCAGCGGCGGCGCAACCTTCGTGATCTGCACCCGCCACGTCTCGGGCCCCTCCTCCAGGTAGCGCCAGCCGAACGCCTTCGCGCGCTCGAACTGGAACTGGTAGAAGAGCGGCTTTGGGTCGTGGTCGTTGACGAGGACGAACGACGCGCCGGGCGCGAGGGCGTCGAACGTCTCGAAGATCTTCGGGTGGCGGATCCGCGGCGGGACGTCCCGCACGTCGAGCACCGCCGCCGGCGCGCCCTGACCGTGGCCACCACACGCATGCGCCATGGCTGATCCTCCTCAGGCCTTAGCCTAGCCGTGTGCCCCTGCTGCCGTTATGAGCGTCGTCATACGGCGCTCCTCGGAGGGGAAGCTTCGCTGAGCCCCTCCCCTTTGCGGACCCTTGCGGGGAGGGGTTGGGGGGGGGAAGCACACCCCACCCCGGCTCGCTTCGCTCGCCGACCCTCCCCGTCAAGGGGAGGGTCGATGCCCTTCCGAGATCTAGGCAGGATGCGGAAAAGCTCGCAGGCTGCTCAAAAAGGTCCAGATGCGAGGCGGCGCCCGCCGGCCGCACGCGAGGCGTACTCCCTGTACGTGGAGCGTGCGGCCAAGGGCGCCAACGAAGCAGATGGGCCTTTTTCAGCAGCCTGCTAGCCGCGCAGGGCGAGACCGAGGACGACGAGGATGAGGACGACGAGGACGTTGACCCGCGCGATCCACGAGGCGCGGACACGAAGCGCGGGGTCGGCCCCCGGCGCGCCCGCCCGCGGGCCCAGGACGAAGTCGTGGACCACGCTCAGGACGAGGGCGAGGACGACGAGGCCGAGCTTCCACTGGAAGCGCGGCAGCGTGAGGAGGTACGGCCGAAGCCAGAGACTCAGGAGCCCCGTGGCGAGGAGCAGAACGAGCGCCGCCCAGCCGACGGTCCGGAAGCGCACCCCGACCTGGTGGACGAGGCGCGTGCGCAGGGCGGCGTCCGTCTGGGCGCGCATGACGGGGACGAGCACGAGCGCGATGAAGAGCATTCCGCCGATCCACGTAATCGCCGCCAATACGTGGACGAAGCGCAGCGTCAGCGCCATGTCAGCGCTCGCCTTCCGCGAGCGCGCGGAGTGCGGCGGCGTCGCGGATCACCAGCCGGCCGTCTTCGTCGAGAAGCAGGCCATCCTTGAGCCAGCGACTCACCACGCGGATCGCCGTCTCCACCGTCGTGCCCGTCATGTCAGCGAGGCTCTGACGCGTGAGGTGGAAGGGCAGCGTGAGCCCGCGCGGGCCGCGGGTGGCGTCGTTCTCGGCCAGGCGGAGGAGCCGCGCGGCCAGCCGCGCCTCGACGGGATCGACCGAGAGCGACTTGACGGACTCGTGGGCCGCACGCAGCCGTCGCCCGATCATGAGCGCCATCTCCCGGATGAGCGAGGGCTGCCGCTCGCTCAGCGCGAGGATGGTCTCGGCCGGGAGGCGGAGCACCGCGCTCGCCTCGACGGCCTGCGCGGAGGCCGGATACGGCCGCCGCTCGACGACCGCCACGGCCCCGAAGATCTCGCCGGGTCCGAGCAGCTCCAGCACGACGTCACGGCCGGTCCGCGAGTGCCGCAGGATCTTCACGCGACCCGCTTTGACGATGTAGAGCCACTGCGCGGGGTCGTCCTCCATGAAGATGTACTCGCGGGCGCGATGGGCGTGCTCCTGGGCGACGGCGGCCAGCGCGGCGATCTCTTTGGCGGGGAGCCCCGCGAACATCGCGCTGGCCCGGAGCAGCGCCGCCGCGTCGTGGGCTGACATGCGTGGCGATCATACCACCCGCCGTTGTGGCGGCCATTCCCCAGACGGGTCGCGCGCTCCACAGGGGCGTGGTCTTCCTGGCCCCGCGCGTGTCGCCGAAATGTTCGGTGCGACCATTGGTTACGGGCGACGGCGGTATGGCAACCCTCTTGCTGTTGTTCCGGACCACGAGACGAAAGGAGCCTCATGGACGATCTCCCGCTGTCCGCGCAGCGGTTCGACGACCTGCTCGCGCGCGCCATCGACTTTCACGGCCATCTCTGTCCCGGCCAGGTGCTTGGTGTCCGCATGACCGTCGCCGGCTGTCGTGATCTCGGTCTCGAGCATCCCCGCCGCGTGGGCAAGCGTCTCGTGGTCTTCGTCGAGATCGACCGGTGCGCAACGGACGCCATCCAGGCGCTGACGGGCGTGAGCGTCGGCAAGCGCACGCTCAAGCACCTCGACTACGGCAAGATGGCGGCGACCTTCGTCGACGTCGTCACGGGCGCCGCCGTGCGGGTCTCGGCGCGTGACGGTGCGCGCGACCTGGCGCCCGAGTGGGCCGCCGGGGGACCCGACGCGCGCCTCACCCAGATCGCCGCCTACCGGATCATGCCCGAGTCACTCCTCCTGCGCATCGCGCCCGTCGCGATCGCGCCTGGATGGCTCGACCGGCGGAGGGTGCGGGTTGCGTGCGAGGCGTGCG
>JBGPYK010000573.1:0-2344 GCA_041493245.1 Methylomirabilia bacterium
CCACGCGGAGGACGTCGAGGCGATCGATCCCCAGGCGCTGCGCCAGATCCCCGCCGACCAGACGGCGGCGCTACGCCTGTCGCTCGATCCCTCGGTCACGCTGCTCGCCTCGCCGTGGCCCGTGGACCGCATCTGGCGGGCGAACCAGCCCGAGGCGGATCCGCAGGCGACAGTCGATCTGGGAGCTGGCGCGGCGTTGCTGGAAGTGCGCCGGCTCGGTGACGACGTGGTCTTCCGGGCGCTGGCGCCGGCGGCGCACGCCTTCCGCGCGACGCTGGCGGCCGGGCGGAGTCTGGAGGAGGCGGCGGAGGCCGCGCTCGCGATCGACGCCGGGTTCGACCTCGCCCGCGCGCTGCACGCGCTGCTCGGCGAGGCGCTGGTGATCGGCTTCGCGCGATGATCCTCGAGCGGCTCGGACGGTTCCCGCTGTCGATCTGCCAGCTCCTGTTCCGCCTGGCGCTCGCCGGCGTCTTCGGGAGAGCGGGGCTGACGAAGATCGCGAGCTGGGAGACGACGGTGCAGCTCTTTACCGACGAGTACAAGGTACCCGTCTTCTCGCCGGAGATCGCCGCGATGCTCGCGACGACGTTCGAGCTGGGCTGCTCGACGCTCCTCGCCGTCGGGCTCGCGACGCGGCTCGCGGCTCTACCGCTGCTCGGCATGATCGCGGTGATCCAGCTCTTCGTGTATCCGCACGCGTGGGCCGAGCACCTCACCTGGGCGTCCCTCCTCCTCTTCCTCCTCACGCGCGGCCCAGGCCCGATCTCCCTCGACCGCG
Source organism: Methylomirabilia bacterium (assembly GCA_041493245.1). GTDB lineage: Bacteria > Methylomirabilota > Methylomirabilia > Rokubacteriales > CSP1-6 > DATHGT01. The sequence goes on from JBGPYK010000573.1 coordinate 779, forward strand.
TCCTCGGCCTCGAGCCCCGAAAAACGCCGCAGGCTGATCAAGAAGCACCAGATGCTAGCGCGAACTATTTATGATCGATGTTCGCTGGCGTCGGATGGGTTCTGTAGATCTGTAGGGCGGGGGCTTGTCCCCCGCCGGCGCCATCTCTCATCGATCAACGAGCGGCGGGGGACAAGCCCCCGCCCTACACGAAACCGCCTACGCCGCAGGGAGCGAACGACGAGCCAACGACGCGGATGGCCCTTTTTCATCAGGCTGCGCTTACGCACCCGCGCGAGCCGTGTTTAGGTTTGTGTGCCCGGCGGGGCGCGAGGAGGTGGGCGAAATGTCGGAGACGGGCGAGCAGGGCGGCGACGAGATCCGAGGTAACGCGGGCGACGTGACCCCGCACGCGGTGACGATCCGCCAGGGCGGCGCGCGCTCGGTGACCGCCCACACGGTGACGGTCCGCCAGGGCGGGATCGGCCGCCTGCACGCCGCGGACGTCGAGATCGTTCAGGGTGGGGTCGGGCTGGCGACGGTCGGGAACCTCCGCGTGACGGCCGGCGCCACGGGGCCGGTCCTCGCCGACACGGTCGTGCTCGAGCAGTCGATGGCAAAGGTAATCGCGGCGCGCGAGCGCGTCGAGATGGACCAGGCCGCTGCCGGGATCGTGGCGGGCGGATCCGTCCACGTCCGCGACAGCGTGATCGGCGTGGTGCTCACGCCGCGCTTCGAGGGACAGGAGGGAGTGCGCGTCCTGATGGGGCCGCAGGCCGCGTTCGCGTTCGGCGCGGGCATTGCGGCCGTCCTGTACCTCGTGGGCTTGTGGTATAGAAGCGGCAAGTCATCTTGAGAGAGCAGGGAGGGTGGACGAATGGGTGAGATGCTGACGTTGACGGCCGAGGACGGATTCAAGCTTTCTGCGTACCGGGCGAACCCACCCGGCAAACCGAGGGGCACGCTGGTCATCGTGCAGGAGATCTTCGGCGTGAACTCCCACATGAAGCACGTGAGCGACGGCTTTGCGGCCGCCGGCTACGTGGCGCTGGCCCCGGCGCTCTTCGACCGCGTTGAGCCCGGTTACGCCACCGGCTACTCGCCGGCGGAGATCGAGCGCGGCCGCAACGTCCGCGGGAAGCTCGGCTGGGACACGATGGTGATGGACCTGCGCGCGGGCGTCGACGAGCTGCGGAAAGTCGGCCTACCCATCGGTGTCGTGGGCTACTGCATGGGCGGTTCGATGGCCTGGCTGGCGGCGACGCGTATCGACGGGCTGGCCGCGGCGGTCGGTTATTATGGCGGCGCCGTCGCCGACTTCGCCACGGAACAGCAGCACTGCCCGGTCTTGCTCCATTTCGGCGAGACCGACGCGTCGATCCCCAATGAGCACTGGGACAAGATCCGCGCCGCCCACCCCGAAGTCCCCCTGCACACCTACCCGGCCGGCCACGGGTTCAACTGCGACGAGCGCGGCAGCTACCACGAGCCGAGCGCCCGGCTCGCGCGCGAGCGCACGATCGAGTTCCTGCACCGGCACGTCGGGTAGGAGCGGATCGACCCTCCCCTCGACGGGGAGGGTCGGCG
>JBGPYK010000409.1:0-3393 GCA_041493245.1 Methylomirabilia bacterium
GGCCGTGTACCCGGCCGGCCCGGACCCGATGATGATCACCTTCCGTGGCGTCATGGAGTCTCCTCGATCATTTCACCGCTCGCCTCAGGACGCTCGCGCCTGCGGCATCTCGGCCGTCCTTCGGCTCGCACTCCCTCGATCATTTCACCGCTACGCCTCGGCCGTCGAACGGCCTCGGCTCGCACGGCGGCCGTCCCTCGGCTCGCACGACATTAAGATGCATCGCGCGAACCATCCGATGCGCCGGGGCGCTACCGCGGCGCGGCCAGGATCGCGCGCAGGTCGGCGAGATCCCGTAGCTCGTACTCGGGAGGCGCGATCCCCGGCGGCAGGGGCTCCCCGCCGGGATTGAGCCACGCGGCCTCCATGCCCATGCCGTGGGCACCCGCGACGTCGATGTCGGCCCGGTCCCCGACGAAGAGCGCGTCGCCGGGATCGAGCCGCATTCGCCCCAGCGCCTCGCGAAAGATGGGGGGCGCGGGCTTGCGCCAGCCGACAGCGTCCGAGACGACGATCGTCTCGAAGATCTCGGCGACGCCGGCCTCGCGGAGGATGGCGAGCGCGGTCGGCGTGTAATCGAAGTTCGACACGACGGCAAGACGGTAGCGCCGCGCCAGCTCCTCGAGCAGCGGCCCGTGATGCGCGGGAAACTCCGCAGCCTTGGCCAGCTCCCGCCGGTGGGTCTCGATCATCTCGGTGACAAGTCCGGCCGGACACGCCTCGGGATCCAGCTCCAAACAGCGGAACAGGTAGCTGAAGCGCTCGGCCGCGCCCACCTCCCGATGATCGATGGCCCGCAGCCGCTCGGCCTCGCGCCAGCTCTCGCTCATCCCCGTGTACAACGCCTCGAGTGTGATCTGAGGCGCCCACCCCCGGAGCACCTCGTGCAGACGCCCCACCGTCGACCGCACCGCCCGCCCCCCAAGCTGCAACATCGGCAACCGCTCCCGATCAAACCGCACCAGCGTATCGAAAAGATCAAACAAAATCGCCCGATACCGCAAAGATGCAGGCACTAGCGTCCTACAAAGGACCTATACAGGCCGATCAAAAGGGTCCAGATGCTAGGCGGCGACGAGCGACGACTGAGGCGTGGCCCTGCCACGTCGCCGCAGTGCGAGGTGAGCGCCGGTCGCCGGCGCGAGCCGAGCGGTGAAATGATCGAAGATCGAGCGAGGAGCCAACAACGCAGATGGCCGTTTTTCATCGGCCTACAGCGGCTTCCGGGCGGAGAAGCCCTCGTCAAGACGATGCCAGTGGGTAATGGCCCGCTCGCCATACTTCCAGCAGAGGTTCACCACCTCGCCGTGGCGCATATGCGGGAAATCGACGAGCCCGAGCCCCAGATCTTTCGGGACACCGCCCAGGCGATTGATCTCCTGGAGCCGCGCCTGCATCCGGCCCGTGAGCCGCTCGATCGCGGCCGTGTCCTCGCGCCAGCCGCGCGCGTCGATCATGCCGCCTCCGCTCATCGTGATCCGCTCCTGCTCGGCGTGCAGGCGCTCGCGCGCCATCGTCAACTCGGCGTGGAGGGCCTTCAGGTGGTCCATGATCTCGGTGAGCGTGGGGATCAGTGCCTCGACCTCGGCCGGCGTGAAGTAGCGATCAGCCACGGACCCCTCCGTCCACGAAGATCGCGTGGACCTCCTTGGGGCCGTGCACGCCCCGCGTGAGGGTCAGCTCGATGTCGGCCGTGCGGCTGGGCCCGGTGATGACGTTGATGACCCCGCCGCGCCACGGCGCCGGCTCCCCGTCGTGCCAAGCTTCGAGGAACACGCCGACCTGCGCCAGCGACTCCACGAGGGCGTCTCGATCGAAGACGGCGACGTGGTAGGGCGGCAGGAGCGAGGTCGAGCGGGGCCGGCCGGCGCCCGAGAGCAGGACGAGGGAGCCGGTCTCTGCGACGGCGAGATCGACGCCGGTGACGCCGAGGTCGGCCGCGGCGATGACGTCGCGCAACGCCTGGCGCTCCGCCGCGGGCTCGATACCCGACGGGGGCATGATCGCGGTCACGAGCCCGCGGGCCGCCAGCGCGGCGCTCCAGTCGGCGCCGAGCGCCGCGGGGTGCCACGCGACCACGGTACGCGCCGCGCGCTCGCGGGCGACGGCGCCGATGACGTCGGGCACCTCGCTTGCCGTCGCCACCCGGTGGTAGACGCCGCCGACACGCTCGAACTCGGTCCGGAACCGTTCGAGCGTCTCGCGCCAGCGCTCCGCCAGCTCACGCTGTAACGCTTCGGCGATCGCGCGTGGATGAGAGGGACGCGGCGCGACGGCGGCCGGGAAGAGCCCTCGCGTCTTCCCGATCTCGGTGCGGATACGGCCGAGGAACCCGGCACGGTCGGTCATGAGATCATTTCGTCTCTCGCTCCAGCTCCGCCCAGCGCTCGGCGAAGGTCCGCGGCGCCACTACCGGAAGATCGCGGGTCCGGGTCCACTCACCGAGGAACAGGGGCAGCCACTGAATGGCGCCGTCGCGAGCGAACGGGCGCTGCAGCAGCCGCGCGAGCGGTGCGCCGAGCCTGTAGAGACGCGGCGACGTCAGGAGCCTCGCCAGGAGACGGAACACGAAGCGCTCGGGCCCGGGGGCAACTTCACGCTCGACGTTTTCCTTACGCAGCTCGATCAGCATCCGCGGAATGTCGATCTTCACGGGGCACGCGTCCGCGCACGCGCCGCAGAGCGAGGAGGCGTGGGCGAGATCCTTGACCGCCGGGCCCCCGTGAAGCATCGCCGTGAGGAGGATCCCGATCGGTCCCGGATACGTGTAGCCGTAGGCGTGGCCGCCAATCTGCCGGTACACCGGGCAGACGTTCAGGCAGGCGCCGCAGCGCAGGCAGGAGAGGGCCTCGCGGAGCGTCCCCGCGATCTGCTTCACCCGGCCGTTGTCGAGGAGCACCAAGTGGAACTCCTCCGCGCCCTCCAGCTCGCCCGGGTGCCGCGGTCCCTGCACCAGCGTCGTGTACGACGACAGCTTCTGGCCGGTGGCGCTCTTGGCGAGGATGGCCAGAAACACCATGAGATCGGTCATCGACGGGACGACCTTCTCGACGCCCATCACGGCCACGTGGACGCGGGGCAGCGAGGTCACCATGCGGCCGTTACCCTCGTTGGTCACGAGCACCACGGTCCCCGTGGAGGCCACCGCGAAGTTGGCGCCCGTGATGCCGAGATCGGCCTGGAGGAACTTCTCCCGCAGCTCGCCCCGCGCGATCCGCGTCAGCTCCTCGGGGTCGGCCGCGACCTCGCGCCCGAGCTCGCGCGCGAACAGTTCCGCGACCTGGCCCTTCGTCTTGTGGATGGCGGGCGCGATGATGTGCGAGGGCTTCTCGTGGGCGAGCTGGATGATGTACTCGCCGAGGTCCGTCTCGACCGGCGTGACGCCGGCGTGGA
>JBGPYK010000404.1:0-3410 GCA_041493245.1 Methylomirabilia bacterium
CGGCTTGCCCGGGTTGCCCCAGTCCACGTAGTGCAGGCGCAGGCGCTGCGAGAAGTAGGTGTGGGAGGCCGGGCCCGGCGCGTGGTCGCTCATCGCGCTGGTGGTCATCGGAGTGCTCTAGCTTTATCCCACGGGCGCCGCGGTTTCAAGTGTCGACGAAAAGATGCAGCCAGCGCCTTGCTCACGCGCCGGGCAGCGAAGGCCGGCGCCCCGCCCACGGCCGCGCCTCTTCGAAGGCGGCCGAGGCCTGGAGCACGGTGAGGTCGTCGAAGCGGCGGCCGACGATCTGCAGCCCGACCGGCAATCCCGCGGCAGTGAAGCCCGCGGGTACCGAGGCCGCGGGCTGGCCGGTGAAGTTGAACGGATAGCTGAACGAGGCCCAGGCTATCCAGTCCCAGGTGTTCCCCGGCTGCGGCCAGTGCTCGGGGTTGATGCGGCGCACCGGGAAGGCGGCCACGGAGAGCGACGGCGTGAGCAGCAGGTCGTAGCGCTCGAAGAGCGGGCGCACGCTGTCCCAGTACGCGAGCTTGCGGCCGCGCATGTCGATGTAGTCGACCACGCTGTAGCGCAGCCCATCTTCGATCGCCTCGACGAGGCCCGGGTCCATCCGGTCCCGCCACTGCGGGAGGTGGCGCGCGTAGTTGCCGGCCTCGTGGGCGTTCCACATCATGCGGATCATCTCGTAGGAGTCTGCGAAGCCCGCCTTCACCTTGTCCACCGCACAGCCGAGCGTCTCGAAGACGCGCGCGGCGTCGCGCACGATCGCGGCCACGTCGGGGTCGACGCGCAGCGTGTCGAGATCCGGGCTGAAGGCGACGCGCAGGCCGCGCACGCCCGCGCGAAGCCGGCCGAGATAGTCTGCCGGCGCGTCCGGTAGCGACGTGCGGTCCAGCTCGTCGGGGCCCGCCATCACGCTCAGCATGAGGGCGGCGTCGGCCACCGTGCGGGTCAGGGGGCCGTTGTGCGTCGAGTAATCGTTGTTGGAGACGGGGAACTGCGGCACGCGTCCGTACGACGGCTTGAACCCGAAGACGCCGCAGAAGGCGGCGGGGATACGGATGGACCCGGCGCCGTCCGAGCCGTGGTGGAGCGGCCCCAGACCGGCCGCCGCCGCGGCCCCCGCGCCGGCGCTGGAGCCTCCGGTCGTCATCGCCGTGTCCCACGGGTTGCGCGTGCTGCCGGTGAGCGGGCTGTCGCCGATTCCCTTCCAGCCGAACTCCGGCGTCGTCGTCTTGCCGAGCAAGATCCCGCCCGCGGCGCGGAGGCGCGTGACGAATGGCGCGTCCACGTCGGGCACGCGCGTGGCAAAGATGTGCGAGCCGGACATCGTGCGGACGCCCTGCGTGAGTGCCAGGTCCTTGATCGAGAACGGGACGCCGTGCAGCGGCCCGCCCGCCGCGCCCCGCATCACCGCCGCCTCCGCCGCGCGCGCGTCCGCCAGCGCGGCGTCGGCGACGAGCGTGCAGAAGGCGTTGAGCGTCGGGTTCAGCGTCTCGATGCGCGCGAGCACCGCACGCATCAACTCGACCGGCGAGAGCGCTTTCGCCCTGATCATGGCCGCCAGCTCGGTGGCCGGCGTGTAGCAGAGATCGGTGTCGGTCATCGGGTTCTCCTGATCGCGAACCGCTGGTCCACGGCCGTGAAGCCGCGGTCGATGGAGTGCCATAGCTTTATCCCACGGGAGCCACGGTTTCAAGTGCCGACGGGCGGGGACGCTAACGCCGGTGTTATCCTGGGCGGCACGGAACGAGGATTGCCAGGGGCGCAACCCAGAAGGAGTCGGTGATGAGCGGAGCACATCGCGGCGGGTCATCGGTGATCGAGCGGTTGGCGGCGTACGCGTGCGACGAGTCGTTCGCCAAGCTCCCGGACGCGACGGTGCGCGCGGCGCGGCGGGCCATCCTCGACACGCTGGGCGTGATGCTGGCGGGGTCGCGGGAGGAGACCGCGGTGCGGGCGCGGGCGCTGATCGCGCATCGGCGCGCGGGTGACGAGGCGGCGATCATCGGTACGCCGCTCCGCGCGTCGATCGAGGATGCCGCCCTCACCAACGGGGTCGCGGCGCACGCGCTGGACTACGATGACCTGAACGCGTCGCTCTCCGGCCATCCCTCCGTGCCCGTCCTTCCCGCCGCGCTCGCGCTGGCGGAGCGGGAGCGGGCTTCGGGCCAGGCGCTGCTGACCGCGTTCGTGGTCGGCGTCGAGATCGAAGCGAAGCTGGGGCGGGCGCTGAACCCGGCGCACTACGAGACGGGCTGGCATGCGACCTCCACGCTGGGCGTCTTCGGCGCGGCCGCCGCGGCGGCGAAGCTCCTTGGCCTGCCGGCTGAGCGAATGGCGCACGCTCTCGCCATCGCCGCCTCGATGTCGAGCGGGATCAAGGCAAACTTCGGGACCGACTGCAAGCCCTGGCACGTCGGGCACGCCACGCGCTGCGGCCTCGAAGCCGCGCAGCTTGCCGCCGCCGGTTTCACCGGGAATCCGCGGGCGCTGGAGCACGGGGATGGGTTCGGGAGCACCCATGGCGCGGGGAACAAACCGGTGTGGGATCTCACGACGTCCGCGCTGGGGGCACCGCACGAGATCGCGGAGCCCGGGATCGGCGTGAAACGCTTCCCGGCCTGTGCCAGCACCCATCAGTCGCTCGACGCGGTCCTCGACCTGATCGATCTGTACGCGATCGATCCGGCCGCCGTCACCGCCGTCGAGTGCGGCGTGAGCTACATGGCCCCACACCAGCTCATCTACGACCGGGCGGAGACCGGGCTCCAGGGCAAGTTCTCGATGCCGTACTGCGTCGCCGTCGCGCTGCTCGACGGCACGGTCGGGCTGGCGCAGTTTGCCGACGAGCGGGTCCGCCGCGCCGACGTCCAGTCGCTCATGCCGAAGATCCACATGTTCGTCCACCCGGAGCAGACGACGCGCGACAGCCTGGCCAAGAAGTTCTCGGAAGTCACGATCACCCTGAAGGACGGCCGGCGGCTCGAGCGGCGTGTCGATCAGGCCAAGGGGCAGCCGCAGAACCCGCTGACGGAAGCCGAGCTGGAGACCAAGTTCCGCGACTGCGCGGCCCGCGTGCTCCCCCTCGACCGGATCGAGCCCGTCCTGACGGCGGTCCGGGCGCTGGAGACCGTGGCCGACGTCAGCGTTGTCTCGCGGTTGCTGAATCCGGCCCGCGGCTAGCAGGATGCGGGACAACTCGCAGGCTGCTCAAAAAGGTCCAGATGCGAGGCGGTGCCCGCCGGCCGCACGCGAGGCGTACTGCCTGTACGTTGAGCGTGCGGCCAAGGGCGCCAACGAAGCAGGTGGGCCTTTTTCAGCAGCCTGCTGACGCATGCGCCGGAGCGACGGCCGGATCCTCGTCACGCACGTCGGCAGCATCCCGCGCAACCCGACCCTGCGCGATCTGC
>JBGPYK010000609.1:0-2094 GCA_041493245.1 Methylomirabilia bacterium
ACCTTGACGGCGGCCGCGGCCGACCGCTTCCCCGCACGCGTCTGCAGCAGGAAGAGGCGGCCGTCCTGGATCGTGACCTCGATGTCCTGCATGTCCTTGTCGTGGCGCTCCAGACGGTCAGCGATCGCGAACAGCTCCTCGTAGATCTCCGGCATCCGCTCCCGCAGCGCCTCGATGTGCTCGGGCGTCCGGATACCGGCGACCACGTCCTCCCCCTGGGCGTTCGCCAGGAACTCGGCATAGAAGTGGCGCTCGCCGGTGCGCGGGTCGCGGGTGAAGCCCACGCCGGTCCCCGAGGTCTCGCCGAGGTTGCCAAAGACCATGGCCATGACCGTCACCGCAGTTCCCCAGTCGGCGGGGATCCCGTGGATGCGCCGGTACTCCGTCGCCTTCTTCGCGAACCAGGAGTCGAAGACGGCGTTGATGGCCAAACGGAGCTGCTCCTTGGGATCCTCCGGGAACGGCGCACCCGTACGGGCGCTGACGACGTCCTTGAAGGTCTGTGTAAGCTTTCGCAGCTCGGCGGCCGGGATTTCAGGGTCGGTCTTGACGCCGAGACGGGTCTTCACGGCTTCCAGGTGCTCATCGAAGACCTCGCGCCGGATGCCGAGCACCACGCCACCGAACATCGTGACGAAGCGGCGGTAGCAGTCCCACGCGAAACGCTCGTTGCTGGCACGCGCCGCGAGACCTTCCACGGTCGTGTCGTTGAGCCCGAGGTTGAGGACCGTCTCCATCATGCCCGGCATGGACACGCGGGCGCCCGAGCGGACGGACACCAGGAGCGGACGCTTCGGGTCTCCGAGCACGAGGCCGGTGTCCGCCTGGAGCTTCTCCAAGCTTGGCTGGATCTGCTCCCACAGCCCCTCCGGCCATTGGCGATTGGCCCGGGTGTAGTGGGCCCACGCCTGCGTCGTAACCGTGAAACCGGGGGGCACGGGGATGCCGAGGTTCGTCATCTCGGCCAACTCGCAGCCCTTGCCGCCGAGAAGGTTGCGCATCAGCGACGAACCTTCAGCCTTGCCGTGACCGAAGGCGTACACGTATTTCGTCATGGGCGCAGGTCTCCGTCCTGGGTGGCGGAAAAAGTCTTTTAAGACTATCGGATACCGAGCATGAGTGTCAATCACTGTACAGAGCATGGGCACCTGGCCCTCTCCCCCAGGACAAGCTCCTCGTCGCCAAAAACAAACGAGGCCACGGGTCGGTTAACCCGTGGCCTCGAAAGTCTCGATCGCCACGGGCCGCCTGCCCGTGGCATCCGACGCGATATTACGTCGCGGATGCTCCGGGCAGGCCCGGCAGCGCCAGGAGAATCAGCCACATCGACAGCACGCGCGACATCATCTGCATCACGCGTCTGACTATACGCGACCCTCTCCGGACCGTCAACGGGGATTCCCACGGGGCGCTCACCGCGGGGACTCCTTGCGGAAGGCTTCCGGACCGAGGACCAGCGCTTCGACGCTGAGCAGGTGATCGAGCATCGCCTGCCGGGCGGCCTCCTCGTCGTGGGCACCGATCGCGCCGAGAATCCGGCGGTGGCTCTCGTGCGAGCGCGTGGGGCGGCCCGGGGTACTGAGTGACTCTTCGCGACTCTGGGTCAGGAGGTCCATGATCCCGTGCACGAGCCGGCTGATCGCGCGGTTATGGGCGGCCGAGGCGATGGCGGAGTGGAACTCTGCGTCCTGGGCCAGCCCCGTACGCCCCGCGGCAATCTCCTTCGCCTGGTCGTCGAGGATCCGCATCATCTCCTCGGTCTCGTGGGGGGTGGCCCGGCGGGCCGCAAACGCCGCAATGGGGGGCTCGAGCAGCCGCCGGGCCTCGAACAGCTCCCCGATCGCCTCCCGCTGAGAGAGCATGACGAGGGCGAGCGGCTCGATCAGCGCCTCCACCGAGACCCCGCGCACAAAGGTCCCCTCGCCCGGCCGGATCTCGATGAGTCCGAGGCTTTCCAGCGCGCGCAGCGCCTCGCGCACGGACGTCCGGCTCACCACGAACTTCCCGGCGAGGTCGCGCTCGGGGGGAAGCTGGTCACCGCTCTTCAGCCGCCCCTCGGAGATCATCGCCTTCACCTGGCGGACGATCGCTTCG
>JBGPYK010000030.1:0-12911 GCA_041493245.1 Methylomirabilia bacterium
CGACGAGCGCGCGAATCTTGCGCTGCGGCTCCGAGCAGATGCCCTGATACGGGAGCTTCGGCGTGACGGACTCCGCGCGGAGGACGCGCCCCGTGGCGACGTCGATCTCGTAGGTCAGCTCGAACCCGTGGGCGTCGTCGTGCATGGAGTGGAAGAGCCGCAGGATCCCGTCCGCCCGCTCGAGGCGGGCGACTTTTCGACGCACGAAGACGCGCCGCTGTCCGGGGCGAGGGCTGTACAGCTCGGGCACCATCGGGGAGGTGACCGTGCGGGTCGCGAACAGCGCGCGTCCCGCCTCGCTGTAGGTGAAGCACGAATCCGGCAGGTCGATCCAGCCCGTGGTGTCGATCTGCCAGCAGGCCCACGCTCCCTCCCGCGCGCGCTCGGCCCGCTCGCGGGGGAGCTTGGCGACCTGTCGCGCGAGGCGCGCGATCTCGATCGTCGCGTCGAGCACGAGCGCGGCGCCGGGGCCAGGCCCGGTCACCTCGGCGATGCGACGGGTGAGGCCGCCGACCATCGCCGACCCGGCCAGCCGCCGGAAGCCGGCGGCGACGCCGGGATCGAGATCGCCGGCGAGCGCCCGGCACCGGGCCTCGCGGATCGTGTAGGTCGGTGAGGGCAGCGCGACGACCGACACCTCCACGACACGGTCGGGATCGGCGAGGTGGACGGTGTGGGTGAGCGCGTCCTCGTGGGTGTTGTCCACCCAACCGTCCATCACCCGCTCGTAGCGGTCGCGTCCCTCCAGCAGCGCGGGCCGCAGGGCTACTTCGTCAGGTATGTGTCCGGCTCCCGGTCGAACTTCTGCTTACAGCCGACGGCACAGAAGTAATAGGTCTGGCCCTGGTAGCTCGACTGCGCCGCCGCCTTGGCCGGCTCCACCGTCATCTTGCACACAGGATCCACCGCCATGACTTCCCTCCCTCAGGCCGATGAAAAGGGGTCATCTGCGTCGTTGGCTCAGTCGCCCCTCCCTGCGACGTGGCCGGGCCACGTCTCAGTCGGGGCTTCCTTCGCCGCCTAGCATCTGGCACCTTTTGATCGGCCTGGCGTCCAGCGCTTGAGACGCAAGCTGTTGGTGACCACCGAAACGGATGAGAAGGCCATTGCGGCCCCCGCGAGGATGGGGGATAGCAACACGCCCCAGAGGGGATAGAGGACGCCCGCCGCCACGGGGATCAGCACCGCGTTGTACCCGAACGCCCAGCCGAGGTTTTCCTTGACGATGCGGATCGTCCGTCTCGACAGCTCGATCGCCGCCAGGACGCCGCGCAGGTCTCCGCGCATCAGCGTGACGTCCGCCGCCTCGATCGCGACGTCGGTCCCCGAGCCCATCGCGATGCCGACATCGGCCTGCGCGAGAGCCGGGGCGTCGTTGATTCCATCGCCCACCATCGCGACCAGACGCCCCTCCCCACGTAGCGCCACGATCTGGCGGACCTTGTCCTCGGGTAGCACCTCCGCCAGCACGCGGTCAATCCCCGCCCGGCGTGCGATCGCGTCCGCCGTACGGCGGTTGTCGCCGGTGAGCATGACGACCTCGAGACCGAGCGCGCGCAGCGCCGCGATCGTAGCGGGCGCCTCGGGCTTCAGGACGTCCGCGGCGGCGATCAACGCCAGCAGGCGCCCGGCGAACGCCAAGTACACGACGGTCTTGCCCTCGGCCGCCAGCGCTTCGCTGCGCGCGGCCCACCCTCCGAGGTCGATGCCGCGCGTCTCCATCAGCAAGCGGTTGCCGAGCAGGATCCGGCCGTCGGGCGCCAGCGCGTCGACCCCCTGCCCGGGCACCGTCTCGAAGGCCTCGATCGGCGGCAACGCGAGCCCGCGGTCCTTGGCCCGCCGCACGATGGCCTCGCCGAGCGGGTGCTCCGATCCCTGCTCGGCCGCCGCCGCCATAGCCAGCGCTTCGTTTATGGCCATTTCACCGCTCGCCTCGGCGGAGCCACCGCCTGCGGCTCGCACTGCGTCACTCCCCTCCACCAGGAGGATGTCTGTGACCTCGGGGTGGCCGACGGTGAGCGTCCCCGTCTTGTCGAAGACGATCGTCGACACCCGGTGGAGCTGCTCGAGGGCCGCCGCGCTCTTGATGAGGACGCCGTGCTCGGCGCCCTTGCCGGTCCCCACCATGATCGCCGTGGGCGTGGCGAGCCCCATCGCGCAGGGGCAGGCGATGACGAGGACGGTGACGGCGGTGGTGAGCGCCATGAGGAACCTCGGCTCGGGTCCGAAGGCGAGCCAGGCAACGAAGGTCGCCGCCGCGAGGCCAAGCACCGCGGGCACGAACACCGCAGCCACCCGGTCGGCGAGGCGCTGGATCGGCGCCCGCGAGCCCTGGGCCTCGGCCACCAAGCGCGTGATGCGGGCCAACGTCGTCTCGCTCCCTACGCGCGTCGCGCGGAAGACAAAGCTGCCCGTGCGGTTGACGGTGCCCGCCGCGACCGCGGCACCGGGGCCTTTCTCTACGGGCAGACTCTCGCCGGTCAGCATCGACTCGTCGACCGTGGAGGCGCCCTCGACGACGACGCCGTCCACCGGCAACCGCTCGCCCGGCCGAATGCGCACGAGATCGGCGATGCCGACCGCCTCGCTCGGCACGTCGACCTCCCTGCCGTCGCGCAGCACCCGCGCCGTGCGCGGCGCGAGGCTCACGAGCCGCCGAATCGCGTCGGAGGTACGCCCCCGCGCGCGCGCCTCGAGCCACCGCCCGAGGACCACGAGCGTGATGACGACCGCGCCCACGTCGTAGTACGTCATGCCCGTCATGTGGTCCAGCCTCATGAAGGCGTGGGGCCACATCGTCACCGCCAGGCTGAAGACGTAGGCAGCGTTGGTGCCGATCGACACGAGCGTCGACATGCTGGCAGAGCGGTAGCGGAGGTCGCGGAGGAAGCCGCGGTGGAACTGCCAGCCGACCCAGAACTGCACGGGCGTCGCGAGCAGGAGCAAGGTCCAGGGGTCCCGCAGCCACCCCGGTGCCCAGGGGAAGACGTCCGTCATGCTCCCGAGGAGGACAGGCACGGACAGGACGGCGCCCACCAGGAACTTGACGCGGGTCAGGCGCTGCTCGCGGTCCCGCTCGGCATCGTCGGCGCCTACGGTGTCGGCAGCGGTGGAGTCGTCGCCGCCGGCCGGCGCCGCCAGTTCGTACCCTGCGGCAGCCACCGCGTCGCGCAGCGCGTCGAGATCCGCACGCGCGGGGTCGAAGGTCACGGTCGCGCGCTCGGTGGCGAGGTTCACCACCGCCGTCTCGACGCCCGGCACGACGGTCAGCGCGCGCTCGACCTTGCCCACGCAGGCCGCGCAGTGCATCCCCCGCACCGGCGCCGTCAGGGTCTGCATCGTCCGGTCCCCCGCTCCGTCACTTCCCGCCGAAGCGCGAGAAGACATCCAGCAGCTCGTCGACCTTCCGCTGCCGCTCGTTCCTCGAGCCCGAGCGCAGAGCGTCGGCGACGCACGACTCGATGTGCCGGCCGAGAAGGAGTTTCTGTACCTGCTCGAGAGCGCCCTGCACGGCCGATATCTGCAGCAGGATATCGACGCAGTCCGCCTCGGCCGCGATCATCCGCTGCAGGCCCTGCACCTGGCCTTCGATCCGCCGCAGCCGCCCCTGCGCCTTGCCCTTGGTCTCCGCGTCGATCATCTCGTACGCCCCTCCGAGCGATCGCCCCTCGTACCTCGCGCTCGCTACATACCCCTAGGGGGTAGTATCCGCCCGGGGTGGGTGGCCTGTCAATCGAAGAGGGACGGCTGCTGGGCGGGGGGGGAAGCGGGGCGACGCCGGCGCGAGAGGGCCGCCTTCTTCGCCGGCGCTGGTGGTGGTGGCGGCGCCGCCGGGCGCGGCAGCCGCCAGCCCTTCTGGTGGGCGATGCGCTCGCCCTGCTTGATCACGAGGAGGTCCACGAGGCGGGCCAGCGGGTTGCGCAGGAGGCCGAGGTACCTCTCCCAGTACCGCGGCGACAGCGCCAGCGTCTTCATCTGGTCGACGGCCAGGGTCAGCGCCACGCGGTCCCCCTTACGCGACGCCACACGCAGGTTGTCGAGGATGCGCTTCAGGTTGACCCGCGACGGCGGCGTCCGCCCCATGCTGACGGGATGCTACCACGGCCCGCTAGGCTCCTATCCCAGGTGGATCTCGTAGTCCTCGCGCCCCGACTGCGCGGATGCTGGCTGGATCGTGATCGTGACGCCGAGGGCCTGCGCCAGGCGCTGGACGGGCTCACGCGCCTCGGACTCCAGGAAGGCCGCGAAGTCGGGGTGGACGCGCACGATGACTTCGTGACCGGCCGCGTCGGCGGCCTTGGCCTGCATCGCGCGGAACACCTCGGCCGCCAGCGTGGCCGGCGACTTGACGACGCCCGGGCCCTTGCACGTCGGGCACGACGTCGTGAGCAGGGAGCGCAGGTCCTGGCGCACGCGCTTGCGCGTCATCTCGACGAGGCCCAGTTCGGAGATGGCCAGCACGTTCGTGCGTGCCTTGTCCTCGGTGAGCGCCCGCGCGAGCGCCTTCTCGACTTGCTCGCGGTGCTCGGGCACCTCCATGTCGATGAAGTCGATGATGATGATGCCGCCGAGGTCACGGAGCCGGATCTGGCGCACGACCTCGCCGACCGCCTCCAGGTTGATCTTGAGGACGGTCTGCTCGAAGTCCCGCTTGCCGACGTACTTGCCCGTGTTCACGTCGATCGAGACCAGGGCCTCGGTGTGGTCGATCACGATGTAGCCGCCGGACTTGAGCCACACCCGGCGGCGCACCGCCTTCTCGATCTCCTTCTCGATCCCGAACGCGTCGAAGATCGGCATCCGCCCCTCGTACCACTTCACCCGGGGGGCCAGCGCGGGAACGAGCGTCTGGACGTAACCGGCGCACTTGTCGTACATCTCGCGGCTGTCGATGAGGAACTCTTCGACGTCGGGTGCCAAGAGGTCCCGGACCACGCGGAAGGTGAGATCGCCCTCCTCGTGGAGCACGGCCGGCGGCCGGCTTTCCTCGTAGCGGCTCTGGATCTGCGCCCACAGGCGCCCCAGGAACTCCACGTCGGCGGCGAACTCGTCCTCACCCTTGCCCTCGGCGTTGGTCCGCACGATGAACCCGCCCGGCGGCGGGTTCAGCGCGCGGACGGCGCTGCGCAGACGGTCGCGCTCGCGTTCGTCGCGGATCCGGCGCGAGACGCCAATCCGGTGGGCCTGGGGCATGTAGACGAGGTAGCGCCCGGGCAACGAGATGAAGGAGGTGATGCGGGCACCCTTGGTGCCGAGGGACTCCTTCGAGACCTGGATCAGGACGTCCTGGCCCTTGCGGAGGACCTCTTCGATGGGGCCGCGCGCCTCCCGCCGCGCCTCCGGCTCGTCGACGTCGAGGTCGACGTCGACGACGTCGTCGTCGTCGCCCTCGTTGCCCGGCTCGGACGCGTCGTCGTCGACGAGGTTCGCCGTGTAGTCGCCCACGTAGAGGAAGGCATCCTTGGCCAGGCCGATGTCGACGAAGGCGGCCTGCATACCCGGCAGCACGTTGGTGACGACGCCCTTGTGGACGCTGCCGACGATGGAGCGGCGTCCGTGCCGCTCGACGTACAGCTCGGTGAGGAGGTTGCCCTCCTGGACGGCGACCCGTGTCTCGGTAAACCCCGCATTGACGACGATACGCTTGCCCACGGCAGCACCTCGCCGGCGCGGCGGACGACGCAGAACCTCACGCCCCCACGCGCCTCATTGGAACTGCCGCATCCGGACCGAGAGCAGGAGGCCGAGCGCCGCCAGGGAGACGACCATCGAGGAGCCGCCGTAGCTCATGAGCGGCAGCGGTACCCCGACCACGGGGAGCAACCCCGTGACCATCCCCACGTTGATCAGCACCTGGGAAGCGAGCAGCGCGGTCGCCCCCAGGGCGACCAGGCGTCCCGCCGGTTCGCGCGCCGCCGCGGCGATGTCAAAGCCCCTGAGCAGGAGCAGCGCATAGCACACGAGCAGCACCAGGCAGCCGACGAACCCCCACATCTCGGCGAATACGGCGAAGATGAAATCCGTGTGGCGCTCCGGCAGGAAGGCGAGCCGGCTTTGTGTGGCGCCGGCGATGCCCTTCCCGAGGAGCTGCCCTGAACCGATCGCGATCTTGGCCTGGATGACGTTGTACGCGCTCCCGAGGGGATCGCGGAGCGGATCCAGGTACACCATGAGTCGCTCCCGCTGGTAGTCCTTCATCGCGAGCCAGGCGAGCGGCAGGGCGCCGAGCCCGGCGAGCACGAGTCCGCCGAGCAGCCGTAGCCGCACGCCAGCCCCCACGAGAAGAGCAACCGTGACGGGGAAGAGGAGGAGCGCCGTGCCGAGGTCCGGCTGCTTCACGATCAGGACGAACGGGACGGCGATGATCGGCACCATCAGCGTGAGGGTGACCCGCCCGAGCGGCTGGGCCCAGCGGGAGGTGAGCCACCAGACGGCCATGAGCACGAAGGCGATCTTGAACAGCTCCGACGGCTGTACCGAGACGGGACCGAGCACGATCCAGCGCCGGGCGCCGGAGACCGTACGTCCGAGGACGAAGACCGTCGTGAGACCGGCGAGCCCCAGGATGTAGACGAGGGGCGCCACCCGGACGAGCCGGCGGTAGTCGAGGCTCGCGACCGTCAGGAGCGCGACCGCGCCCACACCGACCCAGGCGAGCTGCCGGACGACGACGCCGCCCCCCGTCCGTCCCACGTTGAGGCTGCCGAGGGTGATGGCGCTCATCGAGAGCAGGCCGGCCGTGGCCGCCAGCAGCGGCCAGTCGACGTTCTGGAGCAGACGTCGATCGATCCCGACCATCAGGAAATCATTTCAGGGGAAGATTTCATCCTGCGAACCCGACGGACGCGACCTTCTCGAAGAAGATCGCGTTCAGGATCTTCCGCGCGATGGGCGCGGCCACCTGGCCGCCCTTGCCGCCCCGCTCGACCAGCACCACGACGACGACCTCCGGCTCCTTGGCCGGCGCGAAGGCCGCAAACCATGCGTGGTCCTGCCCGCGCTCGGCTTTAGAGTTGGCGACCGTCTGCGCCGTGCCCGTCTTGCCCGCCACGTCGAGGCCGGGGATGCGGGCGGCCGCGCCCGTGCCGCCGTCGTTGACGACCGACCACAGGCTCTGCTTGAGGAACGCCCACACGACGGGGGACAGGTCGACGTGCCCCATCACCTGCCCTGGATCGCTGTAGAGCGTGCCCTGGTCCGCCCGCTCCACGCGCTGCACGAGGCGCGGCTTCCAGAGCACGCCGCCGTTGGCGATGGCCGCCATGAACCGCGCGACCTGCATGGGCGTAACGACGAGCGCGCCCTGCCCGATCGACATGTTCACGGTCTGGCCCGCCTGCCATAGCTGACGGCCGCGCTTGACCGTGGGTTGGGGCAGGGACCCCGCCTTCTCCGACTGGAGATCGACCCCCGTGGGCCGCCCGAAGCCGAACGCGCTGGCGTACTTCACGATTGCCGGGGCGCCGACCTTGAGCCCGGCCTGGTAGAAGAAGATGTTACAGGACTGCGCGATGGCGCGATGGAGATCCACCGTGCCGTGGCCGCCCTCCTTCCAGTCCTTGAAGGTCCAGGCGCCGAGATGGAATGCACCGCCGCAGTGTACGCGATCGAGGGGCGTCAGGGTCCCTTCCTGCAGGCCCGCCGCCGCCACCACGATCTTGAAGACGGAGCCCGGGGCGTATTGACTCTGCACGGCCCGGTTGAGCAGCGGATGGTCGGGATCGCGTACGACGGCGAGCCACGCGTCACGGTCGATCGTCCCCGTGAAGCGGTCGATGGCGAAGGCGGGCGCCGACGCCATGGCCAGCACGTCGCCATTGCGCGGGTCCATGACGACGATCGCTCCCGCGCGACCCTCCAGCGCCTGCTCGGCGGTCTCCTGGATGCGCCGGTCGATCGTCGTGATCACCTGGGCGCCCGGGTGCGGCTCCGTCTGCTGGACGAGGCGGACCAGCCGGCCCATCGCATCGACCTCGATGCGCTCGCCACCGTCGCGGCCGCGCAGGTACTCGTCGAGGAGCCGCTCGAGCCCGCTCTGCCCGACCATGTCGCCGCGGTGATACCGGCCCCGCTTGAGCTGCTCGTCACTCGCCTCACGCACGTAGCCGAGGAGATGGGCGGCGAAGCGGCTCGACGGGTAGATGCGCTGCGGCTCCACCTCCACGATGACGCCGGGCAGCTCGAGCTTCCACTCCTCGACCTTCGCCACGTCGTCGAGCGTCAGCCCCCGACGCACCCGGACGGGAAGGAACGAGTCGGGCGACACCCGGGCGATCGAATCCTCCAACTCGCCATACGGGATCCCGAGGAGCGCGGCGACGCGGCCGAGCACGACGTGGCGCCGATCGGGATCGCGATCCAACTCGCGCGGGATCAGCGAGAGTGTGAAGGCGGGCCGGTTGTCGACGAGGGGAACGCCGTGCCGGTCGAAGAGGATCCCTCGCGGTGCGGCGACCGGACGGATGCGGATCCGGTTCTTGTCGGAGGCATCGAGGAAGCGCCCGCCCTCGAGGACCTGCAGGTACCACAGTTGTCCGACGATGACGACGAAGGCCGAGAGCACCACGGCAGCGATCGTGACGATCCGGCGCTTGCCGGCGTCGGAGCGGATCGGCGCGGGGCGGCGGCCGGCCAGAGTCCGGGTCACGAGGCGTGCCGACGATAGCCCTCGGCCCAGGCCAGGACGAGGACGATTGCGGCGCCGAGGAAGCCATTGTACAGCGCCTGCGGGATCACGACGTAGACCATTAGCTCGCCAAAGGGCGCGGGAAAGTGAAACAGCCTGAGGAGGGCGAAGCGCACGAGGCCTTCGACGACGCTCAGCAAGGCAAGGCCCGGCACCTGCACAAGGGGCTGCGTCACGCGCAGCCCGCCACCGAGCGCCCCGATCGTGAACCCGATGATTGCCTTGGTGAGCGCCTGGACGCCGATGAGTCCGCCCCCCGCGGCGTCCTGCAGCAGGCCGGCGGCGAAGCCGGCCAGGCAGCCGAACTCCGGCCCCCGGCGGAGCGCGAGAAGCACCACCACGATGAGCGGCAGGTCGGGGGCAACGTCGCCGATCCTGAGGGCCGGCACGAGCGTGGCCTGGGCCACGCCGCCGCCAAACACCGTGAGGGCCAGAAGTGCACGCATGGATTATTCAACGTCGGGGGGAGCGACCGCCGGATCGATCGCACGAAGGGGGCTACGCCCCCCTCGGCCTCCCCGGGCCCGACACACCCCAATGGGTTCGCGAGGCGTCGATGTCGTCACGAGCTCAGCCATCGGTTGGGAAGTAGCCGGCGAGGTCGGGCATCCGCTCGCCGGTCACCAGGAGCACCTCGTCCACGCGGGCGAAGTCTACGACGGGTGTCAGCAGCGCGTAGTGGAAGAGCGCCGAGCCACGGTCGTCGATGGCGCGCACGCGCCCGATGGGCACGCCCCGAGGAAAGACGCCGCCCAGCCCCGAGGTGACGATCACATCCCCCACCACGAGGCTGGCGCCGTCGCGGGCCATGTACTTGAAGCGGATCGTGCCGCGCGGCTCGCCCTCGACGATGCCGGGCGTGCGCGTTCGCACCACGTGGGCGCCGACCGTGGAGGACGGGTCGATCAGAACCTGGACGATGGAGGCCCCCAGCCGGACCTCGACGATACGTCCCACGAGCCCATCGGGCGAGATCACCGCGGTGAGTCGCTTGACGTCGTCACCGCGCCCCCGGTTCACCGTGAGAGACCGCACCCAACCGCCCCACTCGCGCGCGATCACCTCGCCGGGGAGCGTCGCGATGGGCAAGCGGTTGCGCAGGTCGAGCAGCCGGCGCAGGCGGCCGTTTTCCTCGGTCGCTTCGGCCACCCAGAGGGCTTCCACGCGGAGCCGCTGGACCTCCTCGCGGAGGCGCCGGTTCTCGGCGCGCACGCCCTTCCAGTCGCGATAGAGCGACCACACGCCGAAGGCGGCGCGGGGAATCGCGGCGACCGCGGTCTGGACCGGTGTGGTAACGAGACCGACGGCGTCGCCCGTGAGCGTCCCGTAGCCGCGCGTCTGCAAGGTCAGCAGCACGAGGCACACGACGACAATGGACGCGAGGACGACCAGACGGCGAATCTTCACCCTTCGACCTTTGCGACGGCCGCGATCGGCTACGTCGGGATCGCGACCTTCTTCAAGAGGTCCAGCTCATCGAGGACCTTCCCGGTCCCGAGGGCGACGCAGGACAGCGGATCGTCCGCCGCCGTGACGGGCAGGTTCGTTTCCTGGCGCAGGAGGTGGTCGAGACCGCGCAGGAGCGCGCCGCCTCCCGTGAGGATGATGCCCGTGTCCACGATGTCGGCGGCCAACTCGGGCGGCGTGCGCTCCAGACAGGTGCGCACCGTCTCCACGATGGTCATGACCGGCTCGCGCAGAGCTTCCCGGATCTCCTCGTCGGAGATCACGATGGTCTTGGGGATGCCATCGATGAGATCGCGCCCCTTCACTTCCATGGTACGCCGGTCGCCGCCGATAGGATACGCGGAGCCGAGGTTGATCTTGATCTCCTCGCTGCGGCGCTCGCCCACGAGCAGGTTGTAGTGCTTCTTGATGTACTGGGTGATCGCCTCGTCCATCTCGTCGCCGGCGATCCGCACGGACTTGGCGTACACGATGCCGCTGAGCGAGATGACGGCGACCTCCGTCGTCCCGCCGCCGATGTCGACGATCATGTTGCCGCCCGGCTCCTGGATCGGCAGGCCGGCGCCGATGGCGGCCGCCATCGGCTCCTCGATCAGGTACACCTCGCGCGCCCCCGCCTGCATGGCCGAATCTCGGACCGCCCGCTTCTCGACCTGCGTGATGCCCGAGGGCACGCCGATGACGATCCGCGGGCGCACGAGCGTGCGGCGCCGGTGCACCTTGTTGATGAAGTAATGCAGCATCTTCTCGGTGATATCGAAGTCGGCGATGACGCCGTCCTTGAGGGGACGGATGGCGACGATGTTCCCTGGGGTGCGGCCGAGCATCGCCTTGGCCTCGTGCCCCACCGCGAGCACCGAGTGATCGGCCTGGTGGATCGCGACGATCGAGGGCTCGTTGAGCACGATCCCTTCGCCGCGCACGTACACGAGCGTATTGGCGGTTCCGAGGTCCACGGCGAGGTCGTTCGAGAACATCCCGGCCAGCAGGTTGTAGAACATCACGCGCTCCCATTCCGCGTCGGAATTGTAGCCCCTGTCAGGGACCGCTACAGTAGCACAACCCGGGCCACCGTTAAACAGCACGACCCGGGCCACCGTTAAAAACAAGAAGACTTGTGTAACAGGTGTTTAGCCCTTCGCCGAGGATCCTCCCGGCGTTGCCGAGGCCCCGCGAGCCTTCCGAGAGATGACACGGGGGCATCGCATGAGGCAGGCCTGCGCGGGGCGAGATTGGCGAAAATGCCGTTCAGGTATAGCATTTCGGGCGCTGCCGTGACCACTGACGAGTACGAGATCTGGTTCGAGCGCGGCGTAACGGACGGGCTGCCCGTCGTGCCCCCCACGCGCGGTCGGGTGGCGCGCATGCTCGCCGGAGCCAAGCTCTCGGCGTGGGAGCTGCTCGGTGAGATGCCGCCGAACTACGGGCGGGTCACGGTGGAGAAGGCGGCGATCAAGGCCGTCATGGCTGGCTGCCGGCCGGAGTACCTGCCCGTGCTGATCGCCGCCACAGAGGCGGCGTGCGATTCCGCCTTCAACCTACCGCGAGCTGGAGCCGGACGACGACCACGGCGAGGGGACCAACCTGCGTTACGGCAAGACCCCACCGGGACCCGACGCTCTCATCCCTAAGTTCCCGTCAATCAAGGAGATCCACGTCATCGTCGCCGGGGGCTCGGCCGGTCGCTTCTCCGTCGCCATCCCCGGTTGGCTGGGCACCAAGAACGGCTCGCGCCCCGTCACCCGGGTCATCGAATTCGGTTGACCGAGCCCCGGGCTTCGTGTAAAGCTTGCCGTGGTTCTGGTTCAGACCGGGTCCGTTAACTCGGTTCGGTGATGTCGTAGACCGAGACACACGCCGCGCGAGATCCAGTACGCGCGGCGTTTTTGTTTGTCCTCCAATGCTGGAGGATGACCCCGCCACGACGGCGGGAGCACACAAGGGGCCGAAGACCCCGAAGAGAGGTTGCGCGCATGGCACAGGGACGAGTGAAGTGGTTCAACGATTCAAAGGGTTTCGGCTTCATCACCCAGGAGGGCGGCGAGGACGTCTTCGTCCACTACAGCGCTATCCAGGCCCAGGGCTTCAAGAGCCTGGCCGAGGGTGATCAGGTCGAGTTCGAGGTGACGCGCGGCCCGAAGGGTCTTCAAGCGGCCAACGTCAAGAAAGTCTAGGTCAGGGCGGCCCTCCGTTCCCCCCGGGCCCGCCTCGCCGGCGGGCCCGGCTCTTCCTCCTCGATCCGACTCGAGTCCATCGAGCCCGGAAACCGTCTTGACACCATTTTTCCCCCCATTGTAAAGTTGCGACGGATTCGATGGTGTGCTGGATCGCTCCTCCGGAAGCTATAGGAGTGGCTTCGGGCGCTGACCTGCCGCCCGTCGTGCACGAGATCATCCTGACGGCGTAGCAAGGCGTAGCAAGAGGAAGGGGAGTATGGCACAAGGCACTGTGAAGTGGTTCAACGACGCGAAGGGGTATGGCTTCATCCAGGTCGAAGGTGGTGAGGACGTCTTCGTCCACTACAGCGCCATCCAGGCCAACGGCTTCAAGAGCCTGGGCGAGGGCGACAAGGTCGAGTTCGATGTGACGAAGGGTCCCAAGGGCCTCCAGGCGTCCAACGTCCGTAAGGTCTAGTTGTTATTGAGTGGGGATCTCCCCACTCAATACAAAGAAAAACCCCGACGAAGGCTGCGACGCATCGACCTTGCCTGCGCGTCGCCCCGCTGGTGAGGGCGGGATCGTCGGGGCCGGTGGTGCC
>JBGPYK010000176.1:0-5592 GCA_041493245.1 Methylomirabilia bacterium
GGTCTCATCACCACCAAGGGCCATCGCGACGTCATCCACATCATGCGGGGCGCGCGCGGGGTGCCCGGCCTCAACAACGTCCAGGTTCTCCACTTTCCCGAGAGCGGCAAGCCTGACCCCATCGTGCCCAAGCCGTTCATCGCCGAGGTCAGCGAGCGGGTGGATTGCAAGGGCCAAGTGGTAGTGGAGCTGAACGAGGAGGAAGCGGAGGCCGCGATCCGCACGCTGGTCGCCAAGGGCGTGGAGGCGATCGCGATCTGCTTTCTATGGTCGTTCAAGCACGCGGAGCACGAGCGGCGCGTGAAGGCCATGGTCGAGCGCCTGGCGCCGCACGTCTTCGTCTGCTGCTCGGCCGACCTCATCCCGCGCTGGGGCGAGTACGAGCGGACGGTGGCGACCGTGCTCAACGCCTACCTGGGACCCGTCATGTCGCGCTACCTCGGCCGGCTGGAGACGCGGGCTCAGCAGGGCGGGCTTCGTTATCCGCTCCAGGTCATGCAGTGTGGCGGTGGCGTAATCCCGGCCGCCGAGTCGGCACGGCGCGCGTTCCTTACGCTCGACTCCGGCCCCGTCGCCGGCGTGCTCGCCTCGCAGTACCTGGGCGGGATCATCGGGCACAAGCACATCATCGCCACCGACATGGGCGGGACGTCGTTCGACGTCGGTCTCGTGTGGGACGGCGAGCCGGTGGCGAGCTACCAGAGCGTCGTCCACCAGTACGAGTATTTCGTGCCGCGCATCGACATCCGCTCGATCGGCAGCGGCGGCGGCTCGATCATCTGGATCGACGATGTGAGCAACACGATGCGCGTCGGCCCCATCTCGGCGGGCGCCCAGCCGGGCCCGGCCTGCTACGGGCGCGGCGGTACCCAGCCCACGGTGACGGACGCCGACCTCGTGCTCGGCTACATCGACCCCGGTCACTTCCTCGGCGGGCGGCTGCGCCTCGATCCCGAGCGGGCGCGAGAGAGCCTCGCGCCCGTCGCCACTCGCCTCGGCCTCGGACTCGTCGAGACCGCCGCCGGTGCGGCGCGAGTGGTCGAGCACCAGATGGCCGATCTGATCCGCAAAGCGACAGTGCAGAAGGGTTACGATCCCCGCGATTGCGTCGTTTTCGCCTACGGCGGGGCCGGCCCCGTGCACGCCGGGGTCTACGCGCGCGAGCTGGGCGCGCAGAGCGTGGTCGTTCCGCTCGGCGGCATCTGCTCGCTGTGGTCGGCGCTCGGCGCCGCCTCGGCGGACCTGCTGCACATCTATGAAGCCGTCGACATCCAGCCGAGCCCGTTCGATCCCGCGCGCGTGATGCAACGGTTCGGTGAGTTGGAGGAGCGCGGTCGCGCTCAGCTCAGCGCCGACGGCGTCGACCCTGTGCAGGCGCGCCTCGCGCGGTCGGCCGACATTCGCTACAAGGGCCAGATCAACGAGGTGGAGGTGCCGGTCGGGCCCGGCACGCTGGACGAGGCGACGCTGGAGCAGCTCGCCAGCGACTTCCACCGGCGTTACGAGACGCTGTATGGGCACGGTGCGGGGTTCCGTGAAGCCCGGGTGGAGATCGTGACCTATCGCGTGCGCGCTTCGGCGGTGAGCGCCAAGCCGCGCGTCGTGGCCGCTCCCGAGGTCGACCGCGCGCCGGCCGCCGAGGCCCGCGCGGGAACGCGGCCCGTCTACTGGTCGGAGCTGGGGGACTTCGACACGACGCCGGTCTTCTGGGGCGAACGCCTGCAGGCCGGCAACGTCGTCACGGGGCCGGCGATCATCCAGGTACCGGACACGACCATCGTCGTCCACCCGTTCCAGACCGCGCGCCTGGACCCCTACGGAAACGTTTTGATCGATCTGGGAGGGAAGTGAGAGAGTGCCGAGGAACCCGCGCTGGCCACAGGCTGCCCCCGGACACCCGCAGCTTGGCGGGCGTTCCGGTAAGATGTCGCCATGACCATTGTCCAGGTGCCGTTTCCGGACGACGTATTCGCCTCCCTGCGCAAGTCGCCGGTCGAGGTCGAGCGAGAGGTGCGACTCGCGGCTGTGATCGACTGGTACCGCCGCGGCCTCCTCTCCCAGGGGCGGGCCGCTCACCTCGCCGGCCTGTCGAGGGCCGACTTCCTCAGCGAGCTGGCGGCGAGAAAGATCGACGTCTTTCACGTCGACGTGGAAGAGCTGAAGAGGGAAGTCGTCGGGGAGTAGGGCGATGGAACAAGGAGGCAAGTGAGATGGCGGACCGGCCGCATTCGACCTCGATCGCCGGCGGGCCCTACGACGGCACGACGTTCCCGTACATCCCGGGGCCGACGCTGTCGATCGACCCGAGCCTCACGCTGCACCGGGAGTGGACGGACAAGATCGACCCCATCACCTACGAGGTCATCCGCCACAACCTCTGGAACATCAACGAAGAGCTGGGGATGACGATCCAGCGCATCTCGGGCTCCCCGGTGGCGATGTACGCGTTCGATTTGAACTCCTCGATCTTCACCGAGGACGGAGAGTTCATCTACTACGGCCCCTACCAGCTCTACATGTCGGGTGTGTCCGACGTGCAGGTGAAGTGGACGCTCGAGCACCGGTCCAAGAACCCGGGGATCGTCGAAGACGACATGTTCCTCTCCAACGACCCCTGGGTGGGCGCCGCCCACCAGATGGACGTGACCCTGCTCACGCCGGTCTTCTGGGACGGCAAGCTCTTCTGCTGGATCACCAACGTGTTGCACCAGTACGACGTGGGCGGCATCACGCCGGGCAGCTTTTGCCCCAACGCCCGCGACGCGTTCGACGAGGGCATCCTGATCCCGCCCGTGAAGATCGTGGAGCGCGGCGAGCTGCGGAAGGACATCGAGGGCGTGTACCTGCGCGCCTCGCGCAAGCCGTATCTGGTCGCCCTCGACCTGCGCGCGCAGATCGCGGGCAACAATACCGCCAAGAGCCGCATCCTCACGATGATCCGCCGTTACGGCGCCGACGTCGTCAAGGGCGTGATGCGGAAGATCATCGACAACGCCGAGCAGGCGTTCCTCCAGAAGCTCGCCAAGGTGCCTGACGGCGTCTGGCGCGAGCGGAGCTACGTGGAGGTCGCCTACGTCGGCGACCGCAAGACGTATCCGGTCATGCTGACGATGCAGAAGCGGGGCAACCGCCTGGTCTTCGACAACGCCGGTACCGCGCCCCAGGTCGGCGCCATCAATACGACCTACTCGGGCTGGCGCGGCTCGATCATGACCGCGATCAACGAGCTGCTCTGCTGGGACCAGCTCTACGCCATCGGCGGCGCGCTCCGCCACATCGAATTCCAGCCGGCCCTCGGCGCCTTCACCTCGGCCACGCACCCGGCCTCCGTGTCGACGGCGCCGGTGCAGGCGATGGAGATCTCGCTCTACCCCGCCTACAACACGATCTCCAAGATGTTGAGCACCGACCCGGAGCTGAAACGCGACGTCATGACCATTGGCGGCACCAGCCAGTTCCCGCTCACGGTCTTCCGTGGGATCGACCAGTGGGGAGAGAAGTTCGGCTACCTGCTGCTCGATCCCATGGTGGGAGCCATCGGCGCGTTCTCGTTCCGCGACGGCATCGCCACCGGCGGCCAGGTGCGGAGCCCCATCTGCCGCATCGGCAACGTGGAGCACAACGAGCAGAGCTTCCCGCTGCTCATGCTCTACCGAAAGGAGAACACCGACTCCGGCGGCGCCGGGAAATACCGGGGCGGCAACTCGGCCGTCGTGTGTTTCATCCCCCACGGCACCAGCCACATCACCCAGGACACGGAGTCATCCGGCGCGGCGATCCCGACGGCGCCCGGTCTGGCCGGTGGCTACCCGGCGACCACGAACTACTACCGCTTCAAGCGGAACTCCGACATCCTCGAGCGCTTCGCGCAGCGCCGGATGCCCGGCGACGTCGAAGAAGTCCAGGGCGAGGACGTCCTGCTTCAGCTCCGTGAGCTAGACATCCACCAGGGACCGAGCGACGTCTACGAGGTGGCCTTCGCCGCGGGCGCCGGCTACGGCGATCCGCTCGAGCGCGATCCTGAAGCCGTACGGCGCGACGTGTACCTGGAGGACATCTCGATGCGCGCCGCCCACGAGATGTTCCGCGTGGCGCTGATTGGCGAGGGCGAGGATCTGCGCGTGGACGTGGAGGCGACGGTGGCGCTACGCCGCCAAGCGGTCGCCGAGCGGCTCGGCCACGAGCCGCGGCCGTACGCGGGACCGCGCCTCTCCGTCGTCCGGAGCATCACCGAGTACCTCGACCTCGTCGAGCGCGACGGCGCGCGCTGGCTCGCCTGCACCCGCTGCGGCCAGCCGCTCGGCCCCGCGCGCGAGAACTACAAGCTGCACTGCCACCGCATCGACCGCCCGATCCAGGCCGCCAACACGCTCATCGGCGACCCCCAACGTTTCATCGACGACGCCGTTCAGTTCCGCCAGTTCTGCTGCCCGGCGTGTGGCGGGTTGATCGAGAACGAAGTCTGCCGAGCGCAGGACCCGGTGTTGCGCGACATCGAGCTGGACTGATGCAACACGTCCAGCTCGGCCGCACGGGCCTTCCCGTCTCGCGGCTCTGTCTCGGCACCATGACGTTCGGCCTGCAGTGTGACGAGGCGACCTCGGTGGCCATCCTCGATCGTGCCGCCGCCGGGGGCATCACCTTCCTCGACACGTCCGACGTGTACCCCGCCGGCGGCAGCCTCGACACGGTGGGGCGCACGGAGGAGATCCTCGGGCGCTGGCTGCAGGGACGTCGTCAGGACTTCGTGCTCGCCACCAAGTGCTTCGGCGCGATGAGCGCCCGCCCCTGGGACCGCGGCCTGTCGCGCAAGCACATTTTCGACGCGATCGAGGGCTCGCTCCGCCGGCTGCGCGCCGACTACGTAGATCTCTACCAGCTCCACCATCCCGACCCCACCACGCCCATCGACGAGAGCCTGCGCGCTCTCGACGACGTCGTGCGCTCGGGCAAGGCGCGCTACGCGGGTTGCTCGAACTTCTTCGCGTATCAGACGGCGCGCGCGCTCGGGCGGAGCGAGCTTCTCGGTCTGGCGCGTTTCGATTGCGTGCAGCCTCGCTACAACCTCCTCTTCCGCCAGGTCGAGCGCGAGCTGTTTCCGCTCTGCGCGGAGGAAGGGCTGGGCGTGATTCCCTACAACCCGATCGCCGGCGGCCTCCTGTCCGGCAAGCATAGCCGGCAGGCCGGCCCGATGGCGGGCACGCGCTTCACCCTCGGCACGGCGGGCGCGAATTACCGGGAGCGGTACTGGCACGAGCGCGAGCTGGCCACCGTGGAGGCGCTCCGCCTGCTCGCCGCCGAGGCCGGCATGTCGATGGTCCAGATGGCCGTCGCCTGGGTGCTGGCCAATCCGGTGATCACGTCGCCGATCGTGGGCGCCAGCCGTCCCGAGCAGCTCGCCGACGTATTTCCCGCCGTCGACAAGGGCCTCCCCGCCGACCTCAAAGCCCGGCTGGATGAGTTGACCCACGAGTTCCGCTGGGGTGACGACATTCGCTGATCTCACCGAGAGAGGGCAGCACCGAGAGACTGCCGGGGGAGTTTGAGGGGGGTCGCCCCCCTCAATAATAAAAATCAGCCTCTTCAATTGAA
>JBGPYK010000301.1:0-4163 GCA_041493245.1 Methylomirabilia bacterium
CTTTCCCGCATCCGGCTCTTGCCTCAGGTCCAAACGCTTAGCCGCTTCTCGGGATAGGGATGATTTGTCCCGTTCCGCAACCTTACGTACCCGCTCCAGCGCACTGCGCGTGCCGTCCCGGTCCTGCGCCCGGGGCACGTTTTGCCGGCTCGGGTTCCCTTTGGCCAGGCCCCTTCCCTCCATCCCCTCCGCGGCCGATCGGTCGGCGTTGTTCGGAGACTTCGCCGGTACTACGGGCCTGTCCGACTGCCCCTGCCCGTTCATCGTCGGCGTGCGTCCGTAGACTTCCCGACGCGGCCCGCTGCACCATCCGCAGCGGACAAACAAGGGCTCTCCCGGTTCTCGCGCGAGGTGTGTCCGTGCATGCACGGGGTCTTAGACCGCGCGGGACTTCCCAGCATCTGGCGGTGGCGACGCTGGAAATGTGGCCTTCCGCCTCTGACCACGGCGTCGGCGTCCCGGAGTTTGGGCCATTTCGCGGCTCAATACCCGACCTGCACGTTCCCCTGTCAACGCTTCGCACCGATCCTTGCGGACCGTCACGCATGACTCGGGGCCGGTGTGGCTCGCTCCGCCTTCACCGTGCGACTCTTGCATTCGCTGCACCTCGCCGGTTTATCCCGGCGCACGGTGACCCATTCCCGCCTCGCGATCCAACGAAACAGCCGGACAGAGTGGGAATGGCTCGCCGGTGATCGGAGCGAAGACGGCTGTGGTCAGAGGACGCCGTCCGCCCGCCTCCCGCCGTGTCACCGTTCGGCGCGCGCGTCGCTCGTTCACGAATAGTGCGGGTTAGGGCGATCGCCAGCCCAGTTCCGGTCAGATAAGGTCCAGCGGGAAGGCCCGGGGACCCGAGGTCCCTGGGCTTTTTTCGTTCAAAACAGCTTGAGCTGACCGTCGGGGGTCGGCTCGGGCTCGCCGGTGAAGGGCCGGAGCCCCTCCCATTCGGTGAAGGGGCGGAAGCGCTCCCAGATCTCCCGCACCTTGCCCTGGTAATACTCGACGTTCTCGTCGGGCCGGCTCACGTCCCACCCGCTCAGCAGCTTGGCGTGCTCGTTGACGGTCACGTGGGTGCCTCGACCCGCCACGTAGTAGGAGATCTGGTCTCCGGGCTGGAGCACGCGGTCGGCGGCGAACGCCAACTCGTAGGCCGCCGACGAGTTCCGCGCGCCGGCAGCGACCTTCTCTCGATACGCCTCGAGCGTGTCCTGCAATGTTTCCGTGCGCGCGAGCAGCTTCACGGGCACGCGGCGCGCAGCGAGGTCCTCCAGCCAGCGCTGGATGGCGGCCTTCACGTCAGCGCCGCGGCCCGCGACCAGTAGCCCGACGACCTCCTGGATGACCTGACGCTGGAAAGGTTCGAGACCGCGCGATCGGAAGCCCGAGCCCTTGAGGGTCAGGCGGTTGCGCTCGTCGAGCAGCGCGTAGGTCTTCGCCTTGTAGCTGAACATCGCGGCGTAGCGACCGTCCATCTCCAGGAGGATGCCCTCGGGCATCCCCTCGCCGAGGGTGGCCAGCAGCGCCTCGTCGTCCTCGGGCCGGTGACCCGGGGGCGGGACGAAGTAGACGCCGTCGGTGTCCGCTTCGAGGACGAGCGCGCCGAGCGCGGCGAGACGATCGATGAGCTTCGTGACGACGGCCCGGCCCTCGGCCGTCACCCGGTTGGCGGCTTCGAAGTCGTTCCAGTGGCCCGCCGAAAAGGCGAGGTAGCCGTAGAAGGCGTTGATGAGGATCTTGAAGGACTGCTGCAGCGCCCCGAAGTGGGCCGCCTCCGCCGGATCCGCCGTCTCGCGGGCCAGGCGCTTGGCGCGCACCCGGAAGTCCCGGAGCCGCTCGAGCAGCTCGAGAAAGAGCCCCGGCTCGTCGGAGCGCGGGGCGATCCGGTGGGCGAGCATCAGCGAGGGATAGAGCGACGTGACGTCGACGTGCAGGACCGGGCGGCCGACGCCCTGATGGAAGATCGCGACGTGCCCGCCGCCGACCGACGTGCCCGAAGCGGGGGCGGGGACGGCGAGACCGCGGCGGAGCGACTGGCGGAGCATCAAGGCGTCGATCTTCGCGGCGGCGCCCCGCAGCACCGTCGACTGGTAGTCGAGCGGCACGATCTGGGCCTGGGCGAAGTACGGGGGGGCGAAGACCTCGGAGACGCGGAGAGTCTCGATCGCGTCGTCGGCGGCGTAGGCCATCAGCCGCTCCGGGTCGTCCCGAAGCTCGCGGGCGATGAACGCGGGGTCGATGTACGTCCGGTCCTCAGCGGCGACGCCGAGGTGCCGCGCAATATCTTTTAATCCGTATCCGGGAAGGTCGCGCGTCCCGACGTCGTGGAGCTGCGCGAGGATCCACGTGTCGACGATGTGGCGCCCAGGCGCCTCGTACCGCCGGTAGCCGATCGTCCGCTCGGCGATCTGTAGGCGCGACGGCCGGCCCCGGAGCGGCGCGCCCTCGCGGCCCAGGGCCAGCGTGACGCCGTGCAGGCGCGCGCGTGTTTCCAGATATTCGAGGTCGAAGCGGAAGACGTTGTGGCCCTCGATGACGTCGGGGTCCCGCTCGGCCACGAGCTGCACCGTCTCCTCGAGAAGCTGCCGCTCGTCGAGCCGGTCGCCACGGACGACATGACGGAACCCGCGCGTGTCGGCGAGTGCCACGGCGACGATGCGGTCGCCGGGACGCGCGGCGCTCGGGAACTCGAAGCCCTCGGTGGTGACGACCTCGATGTCGAGGGCGAGGCGGTGGAGGTCGCCGAAGCCGAGCCCGCCGAAGGACGTGCGCCCGGTGACCATGAGGAACTGCTGCACGGGGTCTCCGATGAGCCGGTACGCGACGCCGGGCGCGCCGGGCGGCCGGCCGGTGCGCTCGCGGCAGCGGTCACGAGCGGCCAGCACCGCGGTCCAGCTCCGGAAGTGGGCGAGCCAGCGAAAGGCGCCGGTGCCCTCGAGGCTCGTGATCCCGACGAGCCCGGGCACGTCGTCGAGGAGCCCGCGTTCGGCGACGAGCAGAAAGGGTGTGAATGGAACGGTCTCGGTGGTGACCCCGGCCGCCGGCAATCGATAGTAGAGCCGCATGGCGTCGCCGTGGCCGGCGAGCGTGGCGGCCACGAGTCCGCGGCTCCGCTCCCAGCCGAAGAGGAGAGGAGCCTCGGAGAGGTTCAGCGCGCTCAGTTCAGCATGCCCAGGAGGCGGTGAAGCGTGCGCCGCGCGGCGGTGTGTGCGGGCTCGATTTCGACCACGGCGCGCAGCTCACGAACCGCCGCTATGATTTCATTTCGCTTGATGTAGATGTGACTCAGGTTGAGGTGGGGAAAGTGCCGTGGCTCGTAGCGAACGGACCGCTTGGCCCGCTCGAACCAGGGGATGGCCTCCTCGAGCCGCCCTAACTCCACGAGGTAGGCGCCGATGTCGTTGTAGGGGTTGCCGAAGTCAGGGTCGACCCGGATCGCGATGTGGCACTCCGCGATCGCCTCCTCCCACCGGCGCTGCATGCTGTACACCCAGCCCAGGAACGTGTGGGCCTCGGCGGTCGGGCAGATCGCGATCGATTGCGTGTACAGCGAGGCGGCCTCGTCGAGGCGCCCCTCCATCTGCGCGCTGTAGGCCTGTTCGAGATACCGGCGCGCCTCTTCCGGCACGTGGGAAGCGAGGTCCACGGGACGATCAGCTCGCGGCCCGCGCCGCCTCGTCGACGAGCTGGACGGTGCTCACTCCCCGGATTCTATACCGCCCGGGCGATGTATGCTCGGACCCATGTGCCGCGCCGTCGTCGCTACGGTTCTCGCCGCCGTGCTCGCCGGTGGCTGCGCGCTCCCACCCATCACCTTTCCGAACGCGACGCCCAGCGCGCCGCGTTTCGTCCCCGCGTGGCGGACGCGGCCCGCCGGACCGGGGCCGTTTCCCGCGGTCGTGCTCCTGCACGGCTGCCAGGGTGTGTCGGCATCGACCCACGATTGGGCGCGCTGGTTCACCGCCCGTGGCTACGTGGCGCTCATCGTCGACAGCTGGGGCGCGCGCGGTATCCGCGAGGACTGTTCGCCCCAGTCGCCCGATCTGCCCTCGAGCGAACGCTTCGACGACGCCGTCGGGGCGCTCCGCTTCCTGCACGGAGAGTTTGACATCGACCGCGGGCGGATCGGCGTCATCGGCTGGTCGAGCGGCGGCGTCTTCGCCATA
>JBGPYK010000074.1:0-8679 GCA_041493245.1 Methylomirabilia bacterium
ACAGGCGACCAAGCGCACTTCGGCGCCCAGCCGCCGCGCGGCCACGGCCTGGTTCGCGCCCTTGCCGCCGTGGTTCACGAGGAGCGTCCCACCCGTGACGGTCTCTCCCGGAAGCGGCAGCCTCGAGAGCGCGACCGTGAAGTCGATGTTGGCGGAGCCGACGACGAGGACGCGGCTCACGACGCCCCCGCCGGGCAGAGACGCGTGAGGAATATCGCCACGAACCGGTGCGCGTCGACGGCGCGAGCGATGCGGCAGTTGGCCGGCCCCGGCTCGCGGCGCGTCTCGCCGTCGGGTCCGACCGTCACACGGGCCCGCTCCCACTCGACGAGGCCGGGGTCGACGGCAACACCTACGGCCAGAGGGTCGTGCAGCGCGATACCGCCATCGCCTCGCGCGCGGTCGACGTGGAACGCGTGCGCGGTGAAGGCGGCGATGCGGTCGGCGAGACGGCCGGGAGCGCGAGCGAGGGCCGTGTCAAGCTCGGCGCGCGTGAGCACCGTCAGGCGCGTGACGTCGAGCGGGACGAGGTCGAGGGCGAGCCCGGCGGCGAACACGCGCGCGGCAGCGTCGGGGTCGACGTGCATGTTGAACTCCGCCGCCGGCGTGACGTTGCCCGGCACGTCGACGGCGCCTCCCATGATGACGACGCGCCCGACCGAGGCCAGGCGGGTGGCATCGAGCTCCAGGGCGAGGGCCAGATTGGTGAGCGGGCCGAGCGCGACGAGGGTCAGCGCGCGCCCCCGGCGCGCCGCCATCTCGACGATCAGCTCGGGCGCGCGGGTCCGGGCCGCGTCGGCGGGCACCGACGGCTCGTCGGCCTCCGTCGGCCAGTCGGCGAGGTCGCCAAGCCCGTCCTCGCCGTGGTAATGCGCGGCGGTCACGAGCGGACGCACGAGCGGGCCCGCCGCGCCCACCCCGACCCGCGGCGACGGCGACGGACGGCGGAGCGCCAGGAGCCGGTCGAGGTTGCGCGTGGCCGCGCGGAGCGGGACGTTCCCCGCCACCGTGGTCACCGCCTCCACGGTGATCTCGGGCGACCCCCAGGCCAGGAGCAGGGCGAGCGCATCGTCGATGCCCGGATCAGTGTCGATGAGGACAGGGATCACGGCATCTCCTCCCCGGCACACGGCATCTCAAGGGCAGATGTTAAGATGACATCAAGATCTGTCCCACGCCTTCGGCGGGGGCGGGAGGGAGGAACGGCATGGACATCGAGATCCTGTACTGCAGCGAGTGAAACTACCTGCCCCAGGCCTCCAGTTTGCAGGCCGCCATCAAGGATAAGTACGGCATCACCGCCCGCCTCAAGGAAGGCGTCGGCGGCATCTTCGAGGTCTCGATCGACAACGCGACGGTCTACTCGAACGAGACGACCTATCGCTTCCCCGAGGACGAGGAGATCTTCGCCAAGATCGACGCCGCCAAGGCTAAGTAGCACTCCGCTCCAGCTCCTCCCGAAACCGGGGATGGGCCACGGCGATCAGCGCCGTGGCCCTCTCCCTCGCTCCCCGTCCCTTCAGTCGCGCCGCGCCAAACTCCGTCACCACCCAATCGGCGAGGAAGCGCGGCGTGGTGACGGCCGCGCCGGCGCCGAGCCGCGCCACGACGCGGGAGACGCTGCCGTCG
Organism: Methylomirabilia bacterium; assembly: GCA_041493245.1. Lineage (GTDB taxonomy): Bacteria > Methylomirabilota > Methylomirabilia > Rokubacteriales > CSP1-6 > DATHGT01. Next base: position 1,630 of record JBGPYK010000074.1, read on the forward strand.
CGACCCGTCGAGGGCAGCGCGATGATCGCGGCGCCGCCGCGCGAGTGCCTGGCGCCGAGCACGAAGTCGAACTGGCCACCGATCCCCGCCACCTGCCGTCCGCCCAGGCTCTCCGCCGTCACCTGGCCTGTCAGGTCGACCTCGAGCGCCGAGTTGATGGCGACGAAGCGGTCGAGCTGGGCCACGAAGGCTGGATCGTGCACCAGCTCGGACGTCTCCATATTGACGAGCGCGTTGTCGTGGACGAAGTCGAAAAGCCGCCGGGTGCCCATGACTTCCACGATGTCCATGCGACCGCGGTGCACGCGCTTGGCGGAGTTGTCGACGACGCCGCGCTCGACGAGCCCGACCGCGGCGTCGACGAGCAGCGAGTGCAGGGCGAGCCGGCGATGGCCGCCGAGGGCTTCCAGCACGGCCTGCGGGACCGCGCCCACGCCCACTTGCACCGTGGCCCCGTCGGGGACGAGCGCGGCGACGGCGCTCCCGATCGCGCGCTCGACCGCGCCCACCGCGGGCGGCGGATACTCCAGCAGCGGCTCGTCCACCTCGACCCACGCGTCGACCTGGCTCTCGTGCAGGCTCGCGTTGCCCCGCGTCCGCGGCATGTTGGGATTCACCTGGGCGATGACGAGCGGCGCCCGGCGCGCCGCGGGGAGCGACACGCTGACGGACACGCCGAGGCTCAGGTACCCGCGGGCGTCCGGAGGCGCGCAGTGGACGAGGACGGCGTCAGGCGCCCAGCGGCCGCCGCGGTTGAACTCGGTGACGAGATCGAAGTAGCGCATGGGCACGAACTCGACGCGGGACCCGGCGGCGGCGAGCCGGGGCGACATGTGCCAGGTGGCGACGCGCAACGGGGCCGCGTCCGGTCGGGCGAACGGAAAGTCTCCCAGGTGAAGGCCCCCCATGAGGGTGAGGCCCGCGAGGCGCTCGGCCTGCCGGCAGATCTCGCCGACGAGGGCCACGGGCTCGCCACACCCCGGCGGCAGCAACACCTTCATGCCGGGACTGAGCCTCTCGACCGCTCCCTGCACCGTCGTCCGGGCGTACGCGCGCGGCATGAATGGCGAGGTAGTGTATACCCGATGGCGGGATAGAATGGCGCCATGAAAACACGCTTGGCCCTCGCCTCGCTGTTGTTGCTCCTGCTCGCCGCGGGCGGGTGCGCGAGCGGTGCCCCGAGCAGCTCCGGCTCCGGCTCGCCGGGCGCGCGCTGCCTCAGCCGGCCCGACCTGTCGGGCACGCAACCCATGTTCTATTTCCTCTGCATCCAGAGCGGCTAGCCCAGAGGACTCATGAACGAGCGGCGCGCGCCGAACGGTGACACGGCGGAAGGCGGGCAGACGGCGTCCTCTGTAGGGCGGGGGCTTGTCCCCCGCCGCTCGCTGACCGACGGGAGATGGCGCCGGCGGGGGACAAGCCCCCGCCCTACAGATCCTGTTTCGTTGTATCGCGAATCGGGAATGGGTCACCCGGACGCCGTCCGCCCGCCTCCCGCCGTGTCACCGTTCGACTACCGTGTGCGAGTTCACAAATAAGGGGACACACATGGGACTCGAGCAGCAGCTCAACGAGGGACTGACGCGGGCGATCAAGGGGCAGGATGCGCGGACGGCCGACGTGCTCCGCATGCTGAAGACCCGGCTCCAGGAGCGCCGGACGGCGAAGGGCTTCTCCGGCACGGTGGATGACGCGCTCGTCCTCGACGTCATCGGCGCGTACCGCAAGCAGCTCCAGAAAGCTGTCGTCGAGTACGAGAAGGTTGGCGAGCGCGGTGCCGCCCAGATCGCCCAGCTCCGGTTTGAGATCGAGTTCTGCGAGGGGTATCTGCCCAAGGGCCTCGGCGACGACGCCTTGCGCGCGCTCGTCCGCGAACGCCTGGGCGTCCTCGGCATCGGCGACGCCAAGCAGGTGGGCCGCCTTATCGGCGACGTGATGAAGACCCACAAGGGGCAGGTCGACGCCGCCGACGTCAAGCGCATCGCCGAGGAGCTCCTCAAGACCTGATGCCGCCGCGCCGGCGGAAGAGGCGCCCCCGGCTCCGCAGGCTCTTCTTCCTCCTGTTCCTGGCCCTCCTCGCCTTCGTCGGCTACGAGGCGTGGACGTGGCCCGACGTCGCTGCCCTCGCGCGGCGCAACCCGCCCACGACGGCGTTCATCGAGAGCTACCGCGCCGGACAGCGGGCGGCGGGGCGCGACGATCGCGTGCCACGCGTGTTCGCGCCCTACGGGGCGATCGCGCCGAGCGTCAAGCGCGCCGTCCTCGTCGCCGAGGACATCAACTTCTTCTCGCATCGAGGGTTCGACGTCGCCGAGATCAGGAACGCGGTGACCAAGGCGCTCGAGGAGGGGGAAGCCCCGCGTGGGGCCTCGACGATCACCCAGCAGCTCGCCAAGAACCTCTGGCTGTCGCCGTCACGCAATCCACTGCGCAAGCTGGAGGAGACGATCCTGACCTGGCAGCTCGAGCGGACCCTTCCCAAGCGCCGGATCCTCGAGCTCTATCTCAACGTCGCGGAGTTCGGCCCCGGCGTCTACGGTGTCGAGGCGGCAAGCCGGCGGTACTTCACGAGGCCCGCCGCGGAGCTGACCGACGTCGAGGCCGCCCAGCTCGCCGCCAGCCTCCCCTCACCCGCGAGGTGGCATCCGGGTTCGTCGAGACCCGGCTATCAGCGCCACGTGGAGTCGATCCGCCGGCGAATGGTGAGGGCAACGTTCCTCAGCGGCCAGCTCTGACCGTGACGCCAATCCGCGGGGCGTCGGTCGGTGGGGAACACCTACGGCGTCGGCCGGCTCTCTACTCGCGAGCGCGCGTCCTCATCGTTCGCGCATGGTTCAGCGAAGCCTTCCTCATAGCGCGAGCCGTTGCTTCAGCGCGCGCACCCGGTCGCGTGCGACTTCCAGCTCCGTCCGCGGCGTCCCCTTGAGCCGCACGAGGAGGCGGCCCCCCGGCCACGGCTGGATCTCGCCCACGTAGTCGAGGTTCACCACGGCGGCGCGATGGATGCGCAGGAACTTCGCGGGGTCGAGCTTCGATTCCAGATCGGCAAGACCGAAATCGACGACATGGTCGCCGCTCGGCGTGACCGCATGCGTCAGCCGATCCCGCGCGACAAAATGGGTGACCGTCTTGACGTCCAGGAGCTGAATGCCGTCGCGCGTCCGGAACGGCAGGCGCTCCAGGAACGGCGCCGGGGCGGTGCGCAGGGCGGCGGCCAGGCGCCCGAGAATCGCCGTCGTGTCGGCGCGCGCCGGATCGTCGCGGAAGCGCTCGAGCTTGTCGATCGCGCGCTCGAGCCGCTCGCGCTCGATGGGCTTCAGGAGGTAATCGACGGCGTTGGCCTCGAAGGCCTGGAGCGCGTGCTGATCGTAGGCCGTCGTGAAAACGATCGAAAGGCCCCGTGGCAGGCGCTCCGCCAGCTCGAGCCCCGTCATCCCCGGCATGTGGATGTCGAGGAAGACGACGTCGGCGCCGAGGCGGCTGAGCGCGTCCCGGGCCTCGGCGGCGTCGCCGGCCCGGCCAACGATCTCGACCCGCCCGGTGGCGTTGAGCAGTCGGGAGAGCCGCGTGAGCGCGAGGGGCTCGTCGTCGACCAGGAAGGCACGAAGCCGGCCAGTCATGGATCAATCAACGTCGGGGAGAGCGCTCGCCGCTCCTCCCCATAAGCGCTAACCTAATTTTCGCCGGAGGTAGGGCGGGGGCTTGTCCCCCGCCGGCGTCCGCGAACTGGAACACGATCGACCCAGAAAACCGGTAGTCGCTGATGCGGCGACGCTGCGGGTTCTCACTGGGCATAACCCTGTTAATGGTCTCGCGGCCGCCGGCAGGGGACAAGCCCCCGCCCTACGGCGCCCTTCGATACGCGAAAATGTCGTTCACGTTTTCGATGGCGTCGTCTTCATCGGCAGCGTGATCGAGACGACCTTGCCCCCGTCGACGCGCTCGACGTTGAGCCGGCCTTCCCCGCGATAGAGGACGTCGAGGCGCGCGCGTAGCGTGTCGAGGCCGTGGCCGCGGGGGACCGCGTCGAGGGAAAACCACGCACCGGCGTCCCACACGTCGAGCCGGAGCCGGCCGTCCTCCGCCTCGCCGCGGATGCGGATCTCGGCTGGACCGCTCCGCGCGGCGGCCACGTGCTTGACGCTGTTCTGCACGACCGTGTGCAGCGCGAGCGGCGGCACCTCGCAGGATTCGAGCCCGTCCGGAAGCTCGATGGCGCAGCGGAGCCGGTCGCCGAGCCGCGCCTGCTCGATCCCGAGGTACGCCCTGACGATGGCCAGCTCGGCGCTGAGCGGCACCGTGTGACGCTCGCTCGCGTCGAGCGAGAAGCGGAGCAGCGCGGCGAGTTGCTCGACGAGCTGCTCCGCCCGCTCCGGGTCCTCGGGAATCAGCGCCGAGATCGCATTCAGCGTGTTGAACAGGAAATGGGGATGCAGGCGCGACTCCAGTGACGCCAGCCGCGCCTCCGCCGCCAGCTTCTCGGCGCGCTCCCGTTCGATCTCTTGAGCGCGCACTTCGTCGAGCGCGGCATCGAGCCGCGCGCGCATGGACTCGTAGACGATGCAGCCGACGCCGACGCCGAGGCTGACCAGCAGTGAGATCCGCACGCCGATCCCGAGGAGGTGTCCCAGGTGCGTCACCGGCACGAGGCCGATGGCGACGATGATCAGCGCGGACAGGACACAGCCGACGACGGCCACCCCGAGCAGAGTCGCGATCAGCATGAGCCACGCCAGGCCCACCCGATCCCGCGCCAGCCGGCGGCCGACCCGCGGCAGTACAACACCCGCAAGGCTGCCGATCGTGTGGCCGAAGACCAGAGAAACGGCCAGCTCGTTGACGAAGGGGCGCCGGCCGTCGAGGAGCACAAACATACCCGCCACCATGACGGACGCGACCGTGTTGATCGCGATGAGCCGAATCCATCGGCGGGTGCCGCTCCCGCGGCCGGCGTTTCCGAACAACCGCAGCGTGCCGCCCGCCGTCATGGCGGCCACGATACTACGGCAGCGTCCTGAGCCACGCCTCGATCTCCTGCGCGGTGCGCGGGTGCACGACGAGGCCGAGATGAGTCACGCCCGGCAGCACCGTGAACGTCCCCTTGGCGTGGGGCGCGATCGTCGGCTCGTAACGCTCCGCGGAGAACGACTCATCACGGTCCCCGACGAGCACCAGCAGCGGCCGGCGGAGGCCGGCGAGGTCACGCGTGAGATCGCGCCGCGGCGTGTACGACATCACCATGCGAAAAGTGTTGGCCAACACCTGGTACCGCGTGCTCTCGGACGGCGGTTGGTTGAAGCGCAGCACGATCTGGTCCTGCCCGGTGGTGTCGCCCATGGCGGTCTTCATCGACAACTCGACGATCTTCGGCACGTCCGCTTTGGCCCATCCACCAGCATCCGGCTTCGTCGTGGGCGCCTGCGGCCCAAGATACGGCGCGAGGAGGACGTAGCCGTCGACGGCCGGGCCGTCGCCGCCGCCGGCGGTGCGAACAATCAGGCCGCCGCCCGCGGAATGCCCGAGCAAGACGATCCGCGCGCCCGAGCGCTGGCGCCTAACGGCCGCCACCACATCCGCCACGTCGTCCCCGAGCTGCCCGATGTAGTCGACGTCGCCACGGCGCCCGCCGGACTCGCCGTGGCCCCGCAGATCAAGCGTGTAGACGGTCGCCCTGCCCCGGCCGCTGAGAGAGCGCGCCAGCGGATGATAATAGCGGTTGTTCCCCGATGATCCGTGGATAGCGATGACGACGACCGCGGCCGGCGATTCGTAGACGCGCACGGCCAGCGCCGTGCCGTCACGCGCCGTAATCGTCGTCGTCGCGGGAAGCCCGGAGTAATCGATGCTCTTGAGGTCGCTCTCGTCGTACACTCCGCGATCGCCGGTGGCCACCGGCGCGCCATCGACGGCAGTCGCCACGTCCAGCCAGACGATGGCCCCCACGACCGTCGCCACCACCGCCACCGCGCCCATCACCCAGCCTCGAATCATCTCGTCCATCGCTCGTCTCCTCAATCGCCGTGGCAGCCGAGACAGGTCAGGCCCTCGCCGGCGGCGGGCTTGCGCGCGAGCCACTTCTCGGCCGTCTCGGCGTACGCAGAGAACGGGACCTCCGCGACGATCCGCGTGAGGTACGCGCGTGACCGCGCGTCGTCGCCCAGGCGTTGCCAGCTCTCGGCGAGCGCGCCGAGCAGCTCGCCGCGCGCGTGGGTGGAGAGTCGCGGAAAGATCTCCGTCTGGATCCCGAGTGTTGTCTCGTAGTCGCCGACCGCCGTCCGGAGCAGCGTGGCGCCCAGCTCGCGATCGCCGACGCCGGCGGAGGCGCGGCTGAGGGTGACGCCGCGCAGGAGCAGCACCACGGTGTCGCGCGGCGCGATGGCGGCGGCCTCATTCATCTCCCTGAGCCCCCGCTCGAACAGCTCGCCGGCCGCGGCGAGGTCTCCGCGCCGGAAGGCCTGCCCCGAAAGGACGCTGAGACCGGAGCCGTGGAAGACGAGCGCCTGGGCGTGTCGCGGGTCCTTCGCCAGCTCGTCCTCGCAGCGCTTCATCGCCTTCTCGAGCCGCGCCGTGTCTCCGCGAAGCCCTGCGAAGAATTCGTCGCGGACGACGTAGTCGAAGCGCATCGGCGGCGCCTGGCCGAGCGCAGGCAGCACGCTGAGACCCGCGACCACGACGAAGAGCCCGATGACCGTGAGTGTGATGGCTTTCATGATGTCCCCTCCTGCGTGGAGGATGCCGGTGCATGGGACGGCGCGCGCGCGAAATCGTCCCGGAGGCCGCCGGACGGGGATGAGAGGCGGGAATCGGGCGCCGAACGGTTTGCGTGCTTCGAGCGGCGGGTACAATGACCGGGATGCCCGAGTTCCTGCCCTTCGTCCGCCGCTGGTTCGACGAGACGTTCAGCGAGGCGACGCTGCCGCAGCGTCAGGGTTGGGAGGCCATCGCCTCGGGGCGGGACACGCTGATCGTCGCACCGACGGGGTCCGGTAAGACCCTCGCCGCGTTCCTCTGGGCCCTCGACCACCTGCACCGCCTCGGCCTCGAGCGCCG
>JBGPYK010000268.1:0-4410 GCA_041493245.1 Methylomirabilia bacterium
CACCGAGATCGAGGCGACGAAAGCCGGTCTCGGCTTCCTGCTGTGGGAGGCGTTCCAACTCATGGAGACGCGAAACGTCTTCGTGGGCGTGGTGGCGTTCGGCCTGCTCGGTGTGACCTTCACGTGGGCGTTGCAGTGGTTGGAGCGCGTGTGCTGTCCGTGGGCCCAGCGGTCGTAACGAACGAACCGCGCTGACCCCCACTGAGACGGCCTGGAAACGGCGACTCAGCGACGCTGCGTGAAGACCTCGCCGACGCCGACAAGCTTGACCGGAGCGATGGAGACAGTCTTGCCGGGCCCGTCGACGACCCGGCCGATCTGCAGCGCCTGGTGGCCGGTCGCTTCGAGGTCGCGCAGGATGGTCGAAGCGGCCGTATCCTCGCAGATGAGGCAGAAGCCGACGCCCATATTGAAGGCGGCGAACATCGCCGCATCGGGGAGCGATCCCCGGTCCTGAATCAACGTGAAGATCGGCTGAGGCCGCGGCAGGCGCTCGATGAGATAGCTGCAATCGGCGGGGAGGCGGCCCAGACTCAGCAGGCCTCCTCCGGACACGTTCGCCACGCCCTTGATGGGCCGCCGCTGTTGCAGGAGGGGGAGGACCGCGTCCACGTAGATGGACGTGGGCTCGAGCAGCTCCTCGCCCAGGGTTCGGCCCAGTTCGTCCACGTACTGGTCGAGCCGGAGCGCAGCCTGATGGAGCAGCACCTTGCGCGCCAGGCTGTAGCCGTTGCTGTGGAGTCCAGAGCTGAGAATGCCGATGATCGCGTCGCCGGCCGTGATGTGCCGGCCGTCGACGAGAGGGGGCAAGTCGGTACGGTGCGCTGAGAGGGAAACCAGGCCGAGCGCGCTTCCGACCACGTCGATGGTCGGGCCCCCGGGATACCGCGCCAGCATCTCGCCGATCTGCGCGATCTCGCCGCCGGGGATCGAGATATGCGCCCGTTCCGCGCCAAGGCAGAACCCTTTCGCCAAATCCTCCAGGGCCTGCTCGTCCACCTCACTGATGGCCAGGTAGTCGAGGAGGGCGATCGGCTCAGCCCCCAGGCAGAGGAGATCGTTGACGTTGTTCGCGACACAATCGATGCCGACGGTGTCGAACCGGTTGAGCGCCTGAGCGATGAGCAACTTGGTGCCGACCCCGTCGGTGGTCAAGACCAAGCCCAGGCCGTCGCCGAGATCCAGGACGTTGGCGAAATGACCGATACCCGCCGCGGGGGCGCCAATGCCGCGCCGGAACGCGTACGTCTTTCGGAACCACGCCAGCATGTTGCCCAGCGCCCGCTGTTCACGGGGCTCATCGACGCCGGCGTCTGCATAGAACCGCGATGCGCTCGAGCGCGTGTCCCTCATCTCGACTCCTTGGCTCTCGGGCTCTGCGGAGAGATTCTAGCCGACCGTCAACCGCGATATCTGTAATACCAAGGCCGCCGCGCGCGGCCGGGGTCAGACACGTACGGTGATACCATGACCGCCGGCCAGACCATGACTGAGGTCATCGCGAAGTTTCGGACGCTGGACGGCGGCGCGCGTGTCGCCGAGCGCGCGCTGCTCGTCGCACTGACGGTGGTCGGCTCGGTGTGGGCGCTCCAGATCCAGCACCTGCTGCCCCGGGCGATCTTCAACGAGCAGTACCTCGGGCTCTTCCTGGCCCTCGGGCTCGCGCCGGTCTTCCTCGTGTGCCGGGCTTCGTCGCGGGCCACCAACAACCACGTGCCGTGGTACGACTGGCTGCTCACGCTCGGGGCGCTCGTCGTGGGCGGCTACGTCATGGTCCTGTACCCGATCATCGCCTACAGCCTCGGCGTGCTCTCGTGGGACAAGATCCTGCTCGGGGCGCTCGCCGTGATCCTCGTCCTCGAGGCCGTCCGGCGGCTCGCGGGCTGGGCGCTCATGTGGATCGCGCTGGCCTGCGTTCTCTACGCGAAGTTTGCCTGGTTGCTGCCCGGCCTGTTCTACGCCAGGGGCTCGAGCTGGAGCCGCATCGTCGTCTACCTCTACCTCGACACCAACGGGATCTTCGGCATTCCTCTCGCGGTGACCGCGAGCATCGTCGTGGCCTTCATCTTCTTCGGCTCGGCCCTCGCCGCGGTGGGTGGCGACAAGTTCCTCACCGATCTCGCCGTGGTCGCGATGGGCCGCTACCGCGGCGGCCCCGCCAAGATGGCCGTCGTCTCCTCGAGCCTCTACGGCACGGTCTCGGGCAGCGCGGTGGCCAACGTGGTCATCGACGGCGCCATCACGATCCCCATGATGAAGCGGGCGGGCTATCCGGCGCACCTGGCGGCGGCCATCGAGGCCGTCGCGTCGAACGGTGGGCAGATCATGCCGCCGGTGATGGGCGCGGCGGCCTTTCTCATCGCCGAGTACCTATCGATCCCCTACGGCCAGGTGGCGCTGGCGGCGGCGATCCCGGCGGCGCTCTACTACCTGGCGCTCTTCGTCCAGGTCGACCTCGAGGCCGCCAAGCTCGGCCTCGCCGGCCTGCGCGCGGACGAGATCCCGCGGTTCCGGACCGTGATCCGGCGCGGATGGGTCTTCCTGGTTCCCCTCGGGGGACTGGTCTACACGCTCATGATCGCCAACTGGGAGGCGGGGAAGGCGGGCATGCTCGCCGTCGCGCTGACCTTCGCGGTGGGCGCGCTCCAGAAGGAGACGCGGCCGACGTGGCGCGGCATCGTGGACGCGCTCGAGAGCACGGGCCGGACGATGCTCGACCTCGTCGCCATCACCACGCTCGCGGGCATCGTCATCGGCTCGCTCCAGCTCTCGGGGTTTGTGTCGAAGCTGCCGCTGCTGCTCGTCTCCATGTCCGGCGGCAACGTCCTCATCCTGCTCCTGCTCACCGCGATCGTGAGCATCCTCCTCGGGATGTCGCTGCCGACGACGGTCGTCTACGTGACGCTGGCCGTGCTCGTCGGCCCCGCCCTCGCGCAGCTCGGCATCGTGCCGCTCGCCGCCCACCTGTTCCTCTTTTACTTCGGGATGCTCTCGCTCATCACGCCCCCGGATTGCCTGGCCACGTACGCGGCGGCCGCGATCGCCAAGGCCGACTTCTGGCGCACGGGCTGGACGGGCATGCGCCTGGGCATCGTGGCCTACATCGTGCCGTTCGTCTTCGTGTTGCATCCGGCGCTGATCTTCGTGGGGACGTGGCACGAGATCGTGCTCGCCATCGTCACGGCCTCCATCGGCGTGTTCCTGCTCGGCGTCGGCTGCGCGGGCTACCTCTTCCGGCCGCTCGGGTGGGGCCGGCGCGCGTGGGCGTGCGTGGCCGCGCTGCTCCTGATGACACCGCCGCTGCCCGGCGTTCCCGAGATCGTGACCGACCTCGCTGGGCTCATCCTCGGCGCCGTGCTGATCCTGCTCGAGCGGGCGCGCGCGGCGTCGGCCCTGCCGCGTCCTGCCGTCGCCTCCCGCGAATTGTGAGCTCCCCGAGTCCCCCACGAGACCCCCGCCGTCGCCATGGCCCACGGCTACGCGATGGTGAGTTGATTCTCCATCGACGGATCGCGCCTCGATTGGACGTACACTGGCCCGGCTCGGAAGGGTGAGCACGCTCTTGACAGGCTGCGGAGCGGGGCGGAGAATCCCGGGAGTTCCCCGCACACATTTCTGAGGAGGTGAACCGATGCCTGCAATGACTGGATCATTTACCGGGAGCATAAGGCAACAAACCGCAGTTTCGCTGCCGGACCAAGCGGACCACGAGTTGAGCCTGGCGGAAATTGGCGGGACGCAAAAGGTCACGGATGAAAACTGGAACAACGCCACGATTACCTACTGGGGATTTACGGATTTCGCTGGAGGTGCGGGCACGCAGCGCGGGTATTTCGTTGACAACCATACCAACGGCGACCGCGACTGGGGCACGTTTGAAGGGCGAGTTGCCGTGACCGGCGGGCAGTTTACCGTCGAAGGCACGTTTCAATTCAAGGGCGGCACAGGAAAGTTCAAGTCACTGAGCGGCGGAGGTACCTTCAAGACCAAGCTGACCTCGCCCAAGACCGTGGAAGCTTCCTGGCAAGGCACTTATGAGCTGGCTTCCGCGAAAGCGCAGGCCGGCTGATTGCATCAAGGCGAGTTTGGAACCGGGCCGAGGGTTCATCTCTCGGCCCGTATCTTTTTGCAGGTCAGTACCGGCACTCTGGACGACCAGGAGGCCGTGGATTTCTTCGAAGTGCAGATGCGTACCGTCGGCCGGCAACAGGGGATCGGCTCATTCGGGGCTCTCCGGGGGCTCTGTGCCCGGCTGAGCAGCGACGACCTGAGCAGCGACGACACCTGAGCAGCGACGACCTTGACACGGTCGAGGCCGGAGCGCTATGTCTTCGGCTGGGTCAGCCCAACGCTCTGATCGCCCCTGCCGTGGTGGCGCGCAGGGCTCGACGCGGTGGGGCTGTCGAGCGA
>JBGPYK010000489.1:0-2864 GCA_041493245.1 Methylomirabilia bacterium
GGCCTGGGCCGCCGCTCGCCGCTTCTCGCGCTGGTCCTGAGTCTCTTTCTCCTGTCGCTGGTCGGCATCCCGCCGCTCGCGGGCTTCATGGGGAAGTTCTACGTGTTCGGCTCCGCCGTGCGCGCGGGCTACGTGTGGCTCGCCGTCATCGCCGTGCTGAACTCCGCCGTCGCGGCCTACTACTACCTGCGCGTCATCGTCTACATGTACATGCGCGAGCCCGAGGAGACGGGGGCCGCCTACGTGCCCTCGTTCGCAGGCGCGCTCGCGCTGGCCATCTCGCTCGTCGGGATCGTGCTGCTCGGGCTGATGCCCGCGCCGTTCGCCGACCTTGCCCAAGCCGCGGTCGCGCCCCTGCTCCGATAGCCGGGCAACTTCCGCCGGACGCGCGAATCGCTCGACTCTAGGATGTTGGCGAGGCCCCGGTATAATCGTCGCTATGCGACGTGGAGCGCCGCTTCCTGCCGCGATCGAGGATCAGCTGGCCACGCTCGGGGAAGCCCTCGCGGCGGAGCCGACGGTCCGCTTCGCCTACCTCTTCGGTGGGGCGGGACGCCGTGAGCTGCGGCCGCTAAGTGACGTCGACGTCGCGGTGTACCTCGACGATGCCGTCGATCCCGCGCAAACGCGCCTCGACCTGATCCGGGTGGTGACGAAGCACCTTGGAACCGATGAGATCGACCTCGTCGTGCTGAACCTGGCGCCCACCGCTCTGACCGGGCGCATCCTCCAGACCCGACGCGTGATCGTCGACAAGGAGCCGTTCCTGAGGCACCGCTTCGAGTCGCTGGAGCTGCGAAAGTTCCTGGACTTCCGCATTTTCGAACGCCGGTTCCTGGACGTCCGCTTTCCCCGTGGTTGACCACGACCTCCTGCGCCGGAAGCTCTCGGAGCTTGCGGAATACGTGACCCAGGTCTCCGACTACCGCGATCTCACGGTCGAGCGTTACCGCGCGGATTGGAAGACGCAGCGCATCGTCGAGCGCACGCTTCAGATGGCGATCGAAGCGTGCCTCGACATCGCGAGCCACGTGGTGGCTGATCGTGGCCTGCATGCCCCGGCGACGTATGCCGAAACGTTCGAGGCTCTCGTGCAGGCCGGCCTGATGTCGCCGGGCCTCGGCGACGCGATGGTCAAGATGACCGGGTTCCGGAACGTCATCGTCCACGAGTACGCCGCTATCGATGCCGAGATCGTGATCCGCGTTCTTCGAGACCGCCTGGAGGACTTTCGCCAGTTCGAGGCCGAAGCCTTGCGCTGGCTTTAGCCCCGTTCTCCTAAGAAACTGCGCCCGCGAGCGACCGAGCGCAACATTCTGACCGTTCGAGAAGTCGCCGGGAACATGAGGGTCGTACGGCGGAGACCGAGAGCGGAGAGCGTAGGCGGAGCGTAAGCGGGATGAAGGGCCTCTTGGGGTGGGCCCTACGCGGGAGAGGTGGCCGCGCTCACCATGACGGTGGGCAGCGTCGTGGCCATCGCCCAGTCGAACCTCAAGCGGATGCTCGCCTACTCGTCCATCGCGCACGTGGGCTACATGCTCGTCGGGCTGGTCGCGGGTGGGCCGGCGGGGGCGGGGGCCGTCCTTTTCTACCTGCTCGCCTACGCGTTCACGACCGCGGGCACGTTCGGCGTCATCACGGAGTGCGAGCGGGCGGGGCACGAGGCGGTCGACGTCGCCGACTACTCCGGCCTGGGCCGCCGCTCGCCGCTTCTCGCCCTGGTCCTGAGTCTCTTTCTCCTGTCGCTGGTCGGCATCCCGCCCCTGGCGGGCTTCGCGGGGAAGTTCTACGTGTTCGGCGCCGCGGTGCGCGCGGGCTACGTGGGGCTCGCCGTCATCGCCGTGCTGAACTCCGCCGTCGCGGCCTACTACTACCTGCGCGTCATCGTCTACATGTACATGCGCGAGCCCGAGGAGACGGGGGCCGCCTACGTGCCGTCGTTCGCGGGTGCGCTCGCGCTGGCCATCGCGCTCGTCGGGATCGTGCTGCTCGGGCTGATGCCGGCCCCGTTCGCCGACCTTGCCCAAGCCGCCGTCGCGCCGCTGCTCCGATAGCCGGGCAACTTCCGCCGGACGCGCTCCGGCGTCCAGCCGAGGCCGCGCCTCCTGGCCTTCTCGCGACAGAGCGATCGCCACCGTCGAGAATCCCCGAGACATCCGTGAGGTCCTCGCCGGCCTGGCGCGCTCGGCCGAGCCCGTGGATCGCGCGCCGCCGTCCTGCGAGTCGTTCGCCGCCAACCCGACCGCTGACGTCTGCGCTTGATCGTTCAGCCCGCTCGCCGCGCGCCTTCGCCGAGGTCTGTCCACCACCGGCCGCGCGCGAGGTCGGAACACGCCCGCCGGGCGGCTCCGAGGCCCGTGCCACCTTCTGTTGTCGACACCCCGTTATCCGCGCTGTATCGAGAGCGGCAGGGGAACAGTGGCAACCCGTGGGCCGTTGTCCGCTCCGTTTCTGGGGAGGAGGGGCAAGCCCGGGCCGTCTCTGGGGGAGGTAAGACTGGGCTCGACGGCCGAGAAGGGATGTTACGTCCAGAGAGCCTTTGTCCCGCCTATGCCCCTGCCCGAGGCTCTTTGTGCTCCGGGCACTGGTCAAAGGGCGCCTGAGCCTTCGCCTCGCGGCCAGGCATAAATCCGGCCTGCTCCAAAACTGAAACGGATTTTGGGGCAGGCCAGCGGGTTGCGGAGTCGCCGCTCGCCATGCTGCACTCATGCGCATCATGTCCACGTGGGACCCGAGCGATGCACAACTCGTCGTGGCAACCATCGGTAAGAAACCTCTCTGCGTCGGCTGCATCATCAAACAAACCGGCGTGACGAAGGCGCGAGTGAACGCGATCGTGGCGATGCTCGGTGAAACGCTGAGCC
>JBGPYK010000141.1:0-6334 GCA_041493245.1 Methylomirabilia bacterium
CGGGCCCAAGACGTGCGGCGTGCCCGCCCAGGTCTACGGGCCCCGCGTGGCGAGAGTCCTCGAGCAGGTCGGTCTCACCGGCTTCGAACGCCACTACCCTGCCGAGCTATCGGGCGGGATGAAGCAGCGGGTGGCCATCGCCCGCGTCCTCGTGATGGAGCCGGAGATGCTCCTCATGGACGAGCCTTTCGGCAGCCTCGACGCACAGACCCGTTCGGTGATGCAGGAGCTGCTGCTGTCCGTGTGGGAGCGCTCGCAGCAGACCGTCCTCTTCATCACGCACGACGTCGAGGAGGCGCTCCTTCTCGCCGACAGCGTCTCGGTCATGACCGCCCGCCCCGGGCGGATCAAGAAGCGACTCACCGTCGACCTGGCGCGGCCCCGCTCGCTGGACGTCACCATGTCGCCCCGCTTCAACGAGCTCAAGCGCGAGGTCCTCACCCTCATCCGCGAAGAGAGCCTGCGCGTCGCCCGCGAGGGATGATCGAGCCCGTCCTCTTTCGTGAGCGCCTGAATCCGTGAGGACGTGGACGCGGGCCAGCCTTGCGCTGGTCGGCCTCGCCAGTCTCTTCGTCGTGGCCCTCGCCATCTACACGGCCGTGGAGCTGGCGCGCTTCGCGCGCGCGGAGACCCGGCGGACGACGTTCGTCTACGCGCGCGGGCAATGGCTCGGCCCCGGCGTGAACCTCCGCGCCGTGGACTTCGCCGGCACCCTCGAGCGGCTGCGCTACGTCGAGACGGATGGACGACCGGTGACGCCGGGTCAGTTCCAGCGGCGTGGCGGCGGCTGGGAGATCGTCCTCCGGGCGACGCCCGAGAGCGAACGCGGGGCATCTCGGCGCGTGCGTCTGGAGACCCGCGACGAGCGCATCACCAGCGTGCTCAGCGAGGGCCGGGCCATCGCCGGGGCGAACCTCGAGCCCGAGATCCTGACGAGCATCGACGACCGGCCAGGTCAGGAGTACCGCCCCGTCCGCCTGGCCGAGGTCCCCGTGACGCTGCTGAGCGCAGTGCTGGCCGCCGAAGACCATCGGTTCTTCGACCACGGCGGTCTCGACCTGCGGGGCGTGATCCGAGCGGCCTGGGTCAATCTCAGAGCAGGACGGGTCGCCCAGGGTGGGAGCACGATCACCCAGCAGCTCGTCAAGAACCGGCTGCTCACCGCCAAACGCTCCTACTTCCGCAAGATCCGCGAGGCGTGGCTCGCGGCCGTGGTCGACTGGCGTTATCCGAAGGATCAGATCCTCGAGTCCTACCTGAACGAGATGTATCTAGGCCAGCGCGGGCCCCTGGCCATCCGCGGCGTGGGCGCGGCGGCACGCGTCTACTTCCACAAGGAAGTCCACCAGCTCACGCTCGCGGAGGCGGCCCTGCTGGCCGGGATGGCCCGCGCTCCCAACGGCTACTCGCCGGTTCTCAACCCCGAGCGTGCGCGGCAGCGGCGCGACGTCGTGCTCGCCCGCATGCGCGACCTTGGGAAGATCGTCGAGGTGGAGTACGTCGCGGCCCGGCGCGAGCCGCTGCGCGTGCACACCGCGGGGGCCGCCGGCCAGCCGGCGCCGTACTTCAACGACCGCGTCCGTCAGGAAGTCGAGGACCGGGTCGACGGCCCGGGAGCTCGCGTCTTCACCACGCTCGACCTGAGCGTGCAGCGCTTCGCCGAGTCCGCGGTGAGCCGGGGGCTCGAGCGGCTGGAGGCGCGCGTACCGTCGCTGCGGCGGGCCGCCGCCGGCGAGCGCCTCCAGACCGCGCTGGTGGTCCTCGATCCCGCCACCGGCCACATCCGCGCCCTCGTCGGGGGCCAGGACTACCGCACGAGTCAGTTCAACCGCGCCGTGTTCGCGCGCCGGCAGCCGGGATCGGCGTTCAAGCCGTTCGTCTACGCGGCCGCGCTCGCCGAGCGCGGTGGCACCCCGGCGTTCACCGCGGCCTCGCTCATCGACGACACGCCGATCACGCTGACGGTGGGCGGCAAGCCGTGGAGTCCCCGCAACTACGACGACCGTTACGAGGGGCGCGTCAGCGTCCGGCGAGCCCTCGAGCGCTCCCTCAACGCCGCCACGCTGCGGATCGCGCAGGAGATCGGCCTGCCGGCGGTGATCGACACGGCGCACCAGCTCGGCCTGGCCGCCGATCTAGCACCCGTGCCGGCGGTCGCCCTCGGCGTGTTCGAGGTCACGCCGCTCGACCTGGCCCACGCCTATCTGCCCTTCGCCAACGGAGGGATGCGGGTCGGCGGCCCGTCCACCATCCAGGGGATCATCGACGGCGACGGCGGGGCCGTGGCGCTCGACCGTGACGAGCCAGTCACGGTCATCTCACCCGCGGAAGCCTACCTGATGACGTCGCTGCTCGCCGGCGTGGTGACGTCAGGAACGGCGGCCTCGGCCCGCGCGCTCGGCGTCACGGGGGACGTCGCGGGCAAGACGGGGACGACCAACGACGCGCGCGACGCGTGGTTCGTCGGCTACTCGCCGACCCTGCTGACCCTCGTCTGGGTCGGCTTCGATGACAATACGCCCCTCGGCCTCAGCGGGGCCGAGGCGGCGCTGCCGATCTGGGCGGATTTCATGAAGCAGGTAGCGGCCGCGTACGGGACGCCGGCGTTCGTCGTCCCTCCCGGTATCGCCTTCGCTCAGATCGACCCGACGAACGGCAAGCTGGCGAACCGCTTCTGCCCGGTCGTGGTGCGGGAGACGTTCCTCGCCGGTACCGAGCCGCCGCCATGCCGCGATCACGGCGGCGTCACCGATCAGATCATCGACTGGTGGCAGCGCTTCCGAGGCTGGCTGCGCCGCTGATCCGCCGGCTCCCTCAGATCGGCCGCCGCCTGCCCCCCGAAATCCATGGTTGACAGTGGCTTGTTTATTAGGTGATCCTAATACTCACTGACGTGTAAGCCTCATTCCGCTGGAGGACCTTCGATGCCACGGTTTCGGGCCTTGCTGCTGTTGACGCTGGCGTGCGTCTGCCTGACGGCGGTGAACGCCGCCGGCGCTGATCTTGAGATCCCCCTCACGATCGAAAAGAACCGGTTCCAGCCGAACGAGATCAAGGTCAAGGCGGGCGCGCCCTTCGTGCTGGTAGTGACGAACAAGGACGCCACCCCCGAGGAGTTCGAGAGCAAGGAGCTCCGGATCGAGAAGGTGATCCCGGGCGGCAAGACGATGAAGATCCGGGTCCGCGCGTTGAAGCCCGGAAGCTATCCATTCGCCGGCGAGTATCACGAGACGACGGCGAAGGGTCGGATCATCGCCGAATAGCGCGATGGGCGCCACCTTCGTCATCACCCTCCGCGAAGCCTTCGAGGCGGCCCTGCTCTTGGGGATCGTCTACACGTACCTCGACAAGGTGGGTGGACGTGATCAGTACCGCTACGTCACCCTCGGCGGCGCCCTCGGAGCCGGCGCCAGCGTGCTGGCCGGCGTCGCCGTCAGCTTCCTCTCGGGGCCCCTACTCGACCTCGGTCCCGACCTGATCGGCGCCACGGTCATGTTCGTGGCCGTCATCGTCCTCACGTGGCACGGCTGGTGGATGCGGCAGCACGCGCTCGCCGTCAAGGGCGACGTCCAGCACCGGATCGAGGAGGCGCGCGCCAACCACCGCGTGTGGGTGGTCGCCACCATCGCGTTCGTCGGTGTCTTCCGGGAAGGCGCGGAGACGGTGCTGTTCCTGTGGGGGCTGATGACGCAGGCCGACGTCACGGGCTGGGGCGGACTCGCCGGCGGCGTGCTCGGCGTGACGACGGCCGCCGCGCTCGGGTGGGCCATCTTCCGCGGCGGCCGGCGCGTGAGCCTGCCGCGCTTCTTCGCGGTGACGTCCGTGCTGCTCCTCCTGGTCGCCGCCGGCTTGTTCAGCGCCGGGGTCGGCAGACTCGAGGGACTCGGCCTCCTGCCCGCATCGTCGACGCTCTGGGACACGTCCCACGTCCTCAACGATCACGGGGTGGTCGGTGGCTTCCTCGGGGGACTCGTCGGCTACCGCGCGCGGCCTTCGCTCCTCGAGGCCCTCGCCTACGCGGGCTACCTGCTCGTCGCCGGCGCGCTGTTCTTCGGGATCTGGCCGTCGCCGGCGTCTCGCATGCGCGGGACCGGCGAGCCTGCGGGCCTCGCCTGAAGTTCATGGGGGGCTCCGGGCGCCCCCCAAGCCCCCCCGGGCGCTCGGGGCTCCCCGGCGCAGCCGTGGCGCCCCTCGACAACGCGATTTGTTCACGGGCTCTGAGTCGGGGCCCCCGATTTCCCTATCGGGCTTCGGCGACGGCCGGGCGCGCGGGGTGCCCGAGCCACACCTCACCCCGCAGTGAGGCGCCCTCAGCGGCGACGAGGCTGCTGCTGCGGACCGTTCCCGTCAGCGTCCCCGACGGAAGCATCTCGACGTGGGTGGTCGCCGAGACGTTGCCGCGCACGGCGCCCGCGATCACGATCGTCCCGGCCGAGATGTTGGCCTCGACCTCGGCGTCATCGCCCACGCGCACGGTGCCGGTGACGTTGATCTCGCCCTCGAAGGAGCCGGCGATGAAGAGGTCGCCCTCACCATTGACCTCGCCCTTGAAGGTCAGACCCGCGCCGAGCAGACCGTTCCGGGCGTCGGCGTCGTCGAGCCGCGCCGGCCCGGACTCGCGCTCGCGGCCGTCGAAGTACCGCACGAGCGAACCGAGAAAACCCATACGCGGACTGTAGCAAGGCGTCCCCGCCCCATCCTCATTTTTTCTGCAGCGGGTCCGGAAGCCCGGCGCGAACGCCGAGCTCGGCGAAGGAGGTGACGACGACGTCCGCGTCGCCGGCGTCGGCGGCGCCGCCCGGCGCATAGAGCACGGTCGGCATCCCCACCGCCCGTCCTCCCAGGATGTCGGAGGCCACGCTGTCGCCGACCATGGCCGCTTCGGCCGGCGCGAGTCCGAGCCGCTCGAGCGCCATGCGGAACAGCGGGGGCCGCGGCTTGCCCACGATGACGGGCTCCCTCCCCGACGCCACGGCGACGGCCTGCACGATCGCGCCGCAGCCCGGGAGGAAGTCGCCGCCCTCGATGGGCAGACGGGGGTCGACGTTCGGCGTGACGATCGGAGCGCCGGCCGCGGCCGCCCGGGCCGCCGCCGTCAGCCGCTCATAGGTGAGGTCGAAGTCGTTGCCCACCACGAGGACCGTCGCCTCGCGATACCGCTTCATCTCGAGGATCTCGTGGCCGCCCCGGGCCACCGCCCGCGCCAACTCGTCCGCGCCCATGACGAGGACGCGGGAGGCGCCGTAGGCGTCACCGATGACGCGCCCGATGATCTCGAGGGGCGTGAGCACGTGCTCGGCGACGGTCACGCCGAGCTCGTGCAGGCGCGCCCGGAGGTCGGCCCCCGTCGCGCGCGAGTTGTTCGAGATGAAGGCGAGCCGGCGGCCCGCGGCGTGAAGATCGGCCAGCGTCTCGCGGGCGCCGGGGTTCAGCGCGTTGCCGTTCCACACGCAGCCGTCGAGATCGAACACGAACCCCCGGAGTCCGCTGAGTACGGTCAAGCGCTCGCGGCAATACGCCGCCGCCCGATCAACACGGGCCAGGTTCATGAGACAGCATGACGACCTTCATGGTCGTAGAATACCCCATCGGCTCCGCCGGGAGTCCGGCGTGAAGCGGGCGTGGAGGGATGGAGATCGACGGCATGAAGATCGACGGTGTGCAGCGCGGGAGCGTGGCGGCGATCGCTCTGGTCCTGGCGCTCGTCCTGCCGTCGCGCGCGCAGGCGCCCGCCTGCGCGCCGACGCCGCCGGACGCGCTGGGCCCCTTCTACACGCCCAGCGCTCCCGAACGCGCGGCGACGGGACGCGGGCTCGTCGTGACGGGAACGGTGCGGTCGGCCGCGGGCTGCCTTCCCCTGGCCCAGGCCAGGATCGAATGGTGGTCGGCCAACCCCCAGGGTGACTACGACGACCCGCACCGGGCGACGCAGGCCACCGATCGGTCGGGGCGCTACCGCTACGAGACCGACTCCCCCGGCCGCTATCCCGGACGGCCGATCCACCTGCACGTCCGTATCTCCGCCCCCGGTCACCGGCTCCTCGTCACCCAGCTCTATCCCAAGCCGGCCGACACCACCCTCGCCGCCGACTTCGTCCTCGCCCGCGACTGACCGCGGGACGGACGACGCGACTCGCGCCCGCAAGGAGAAACCGATCCATGCCTGACGCCGTGCACGTGGGAAGCGGCAAGGTCCGGGAGCTGTACGCCCTCGACGCCGAGCGTCTGTTGCTCGTCGCGTCGGACCGCATCTCGACGTTCGATGTCGTGCTCCCGACCGAGATCCCCGACAAGGGCCGTGTGCTCACCGGCCTCGCCGCCTTCTGGTTCGCGC
>JBGPYK010000461.1:0-3019 GCA_041493245.1 Methylomirabilia bacterium
CTCCTCCCACGGCGGCCCGATGAACTGGATGGAGGTCGGCATCCCTTCCGTCGTGAAGCCCATGGGCACCGAGAGCGCCGGGAAGCCCGTCATGTTCTGGTGGGTGAGGAACGGCATGGTGATGGCGAGGGAGTACGGGACCTCCTTGCCGTTGATCCGGGTCGTCTTGGTCTCGATGAGTGGCGCGACGCACGGCAGGCTCGGCGTGAGGATGATGTCGGCCTTCTCGAACAGCGCCTGCACGGCCCGGCGCAGCAGCACCCGCTCGCGCTGGGCGCGGATGTAGGCGTCCGAGTTTTCCTTCCCGATCCGGGCCTCGACGCGCGCGCGCGTCTCCTCCCCGTAGCCCGCCGGGTTCTTCTGGTAGAGCGGCCGATGAAACTCCATGAACTCGTGCGCCATGATGACGTCGCCGACGGCGCGGATGCGCTCGGCCTCGGCGAAGGGGAGCGTCTCGATCTTCGCCCCGAGCTCGCGGAGCACCCTCACCGCCCGGTCGAAGGCGAGCTGGACCTCGGCGTCCACCTCGGTGTTCTCGCAAAGGTCCGGGCACAGCGCGAGGCGCAGGCCGTGGACGCCCTCGTCCAGCCGCGCTGAGAAGTCCGGGACGGGCTCGTCACGGCTGTACGGATCGCGGGGGTCGTAGCCCGCGATGGCCTGTAGCACCATCGCGGCATCGCGCACCGTGCGCACGAGCGGCCCCACGTGGTCGTAGCTGAGCGCGTTGGGGCACACGCCCCTCAGGCTCACCCGTCCGTGGGTGGGCTTGAGACCCACGATGCCGCAGTGAGTGGCCGGCCCCCGGATGGAGCTGCCGGTGTCCGTCCCCAGCGCCGCCGGCACCATGCCCGAGGCGACCGACGCGGCCGAGCCCGTGCTGGAGCCCCCGGTGATGCGGCTCAGATCCCACGGGTTGCGCGCCGTGCCCAGGTGCGGGTTGTGGCTCATCGGGCCGGAGGCGAACTCCTGCGTGTGGCACTTGCCGAGCAGAATCGCGCCGGCGTTCCTGAGCCCCGCGACCGCGGGCGCATCCTCCTCCGGCACGCGGTCCATGAAGAAGCTCGAGCCGCGCGTGGTGCGCACCCCGGCGGTGTCGATGATGTCCTTCACGCCATAGGGGATGCCGTGGAGCGGGCTCTTCCGCCGCCCTGCCGCGATCGCGTCCGCCGCCTGCTTGGCTTCCTTCCGCGCCTGCTCCGCGGTCAGGTGGATGAAACCGAGCAGCTTGGGGTTCACCGACTCGATGCGCGCGAGGTTCGCCTCGACCACATCGAGGGGGGACAGCTCCTTCTTTTCGATGCGGCGCGAGAGCTCGTAGACCGACGCGTAGCAGAGATCGTCCGCCATTCCCATGCTCCTTCTGACCCACAAGAGGGATCCCACGCGATCCGTATGCACACTGTCCGCCGCACGGACCGCTCCGCGTACACGGTAACCCGCCCCGAGGTTCCGCCCTTCGTTCCCGAAGCTTCAACGCATCAAGTCCTTCATAGCACAAGGTCGGGCCGTCACGACCCATCCGCTGCAGGTCTTCCGTGACGCGCTTGCCGCGGCAGGCAACCTACCGCACGCCTTCAAGGAACAACGTGCCGAGGACATCGAGGAACTAATCGAGAGATTCACGGAACGGCAATGAATCTCGTCCATCCGGGGCACCGATCCGCAACTGCTGGAGAAGATTGGCTCCCCTTCGTCAACTCATATCGAACTCTGTGCCTCGCGCCAACGACAGCACTTCGTAAGGTTTTTGAAGACTTGCGCAGTACGGCGTGAACCCCGCCGTCCTCCGCCCTTCGACGACAAGTCTCAACACGGGTTTGAATCCGCAACGGGATTCGATGCCTTTTGGAACGTCGAAGTACGCGGAACCACGGCGCCAAAGCCAACCACTGCCGGCCTCGAGATCTTCGCCAAGCAGACGGCGTAGGTTCGCCAGGAGCATCTGATCGACCCTCGCGCGCGGCAGCGACAGGAGCTCGGCAACTTCCTCGACGCGGCGGGGGTCAGGTGATCGATTTTCACTGCCACCTCGACCTCTATCCCAATCCGGCCGTTGTTGTCGACGATTGCAGGCGCCGCGGAGCGACAGTCCGTAACTCACTGGAAAAATGGCGGAGGGCGAGGGATTCGAACCCCCATGGGCCTCGCGGCCCGGTGGATTTCAAGTCCACTGCCTTACCAGTTGAGGCTAGCCCTCCGTACGTTTAGGATCGCACAGTTACGTCGACAGCGGAAACCGTCTGACCCCCCAACGTGCCCTGAAACGTGCCCGTCAGCTTCCGCGCAACGTCCTGAAGGTCGCCAGGGCTAACGATGTGGTAGCGGTCAAAAATCGCGCGTGCCCGATGGCCGGTGACTTTCATTGCCACACGCTCAGAGACGCCGCTGTTCACCATGTTCCTCACCGCTGTGCGGCGGAAGTCGTGCGTCAGCTTCCCCGGACAGCCCGCCCGCTTGCACGCCGTCGCCCACGCGCTGCGAATATCGCGGCGCGGACGCCCGATCTCGTCGCCGTCGAGATGTGGGAACAAGTGCGGAATGATCCTGCCGAGCTGCCGCTCCAAGGCGCGCACGCGGTCCACTTGACCACCCAGGAGCGACTTCAGCTCGGGCGTGAGGTAGACGATGCGGCCGTCGTCGTTCTTCGTCGTTCCTGGGTCCAGACGCAACGTCCCGGCCTCAAGGTCGAGCTGACGGCGCTCAAGGGACAGCACCTCGCTCGGCGGCCGCCATCCGAACGTGTACGCGATCGTGACGGCCGCCTGGAGATCCTCCGGAAGATGGCGCCGCACCGACAGGAACTCGCCGCGCTCGAAGAAACCTTGGCGCGGCGCCGCCTCCTTCAGCCTGTCGATCATCGGCGGTCGTAGCACTTTCCCGTGGGACCCGAGCGATGCACAACTCGTCGTGGCAACCATCGGTAAGAAACCTCTCTGCGTCGGCTGCATCATCAAACAAACCGGCGTGACGAAGGCGCGAGTGAACGCGATCGTGGCGATGCTCGGTGAAACGCTGAGCC
>JBGPYK010000101.1:0-7247 GCA_041493245.1 Methylomirabilia bacterium
CTCATGCGCGACGACTGGCGCGTCGTCCCCGACGCCATCGCGATCGGCCGGCGCGCCTTCCGGACGATCAAGCAGAACCTCTGGTTCACCGCCGGCTACAACGTCGTCGGCATGGCGCTGGCCGCGACGGGGTGGTTGCCGCCGATCGCCGCCGCCGCGGCTCAGTCCCTGCCCGACGTCGCCGTGATGCTGAACTCGTCGCGGCTGCTGCGTGGACGCGCGGCGTCTCGGTAGAGCGCCTCGATGACCGGGCAGCGCGCGCGGGTACCGCCGGCGCATTTTGCGACGGTGTCCTTCAACACCCGCTCCATTGCCCGGAGGTCGGCGATCTTGGCGCGCACGTCGTTCAGGTGTGCTTCCGCGACGACGCGAACCTCTGCGCACGGGCGCTTGCGTTCATCGGCGAGCCTGAGAAGCGTCCGCACCTTGCCGATCGAGAACCCGAGGGCGCGGGCGCGGCGGATGAAGGTCAGGCGCTTGACCTGGCCGATCCCGTAGAGTCGATAGCCGCCGGAACTCCGCGCCGGCGTGGGCAGCAGCGCCACCCGTTCGTAGTAACGGATCGTCTCAACATTGGTGTTCGTGCACTTGGCAATATCGCCAATCGCGATGCGGGCCGGCGTCTCCATGGTTCCCTCCCAAAAAAGGGCTTGCGTCTGTAGTTACTACAGACTTTATCGTTGTGCCAGGGAAAGGAGGTGCCGACCGGTGGCGACACTTGAGATCAAGACGGCTGAGGAGTTCATCGACTCGGGCTTGGAAACCAGGTGGGCCGCTCGCCGTGCCGCTCGCGAGACCGACGTTTTCCGGCGGATTCTGCGGACCTTCGTGGATCGGGGCGGGCCGATCCGCATCGAAGACATCGCCGCCGCCTTCCCGGATCGACGCGCTGAGGTCACCCTTGAGGCGCTCGTCGCCCTGGACGACGACGACGTGATCCGCATCCACGAGGACCACGTCGACCTCGCGTACCCCTTCTCGGCCATCCCGACGCCGTTTGTGGTCCGGGTGCCGGACGGCCAGGAGCGGTACACCTGCTGTGCGATCGACGCGCTCGGCATCGCCCCGCTGCTCGGGCAACCGGTCGAGATTCGATCACAGTGCCATGACTGCAAGATACCCCTGACGTTCCCCGTCGACCCGGATGGCCCAGGGCCGGGGGCAGACGGCGTCATGCTGTGGCTCGGTAAACGCGCCGATGACCGATGCCGGGCCGTCGACTCGCTCTGAACGACGCTCAACTTCTTCCGGTCGGAAGAGCACCTCAGGGCGTGGCGGGAGGCGAATCCCGACGCCGTAGGAGCCGGGGCCACGGTGATGGAAGGGTTCAAGCTGGCGCGGCATATCTTTGGCGGTCTGCTGAATGGAGGGTGAGGATGGCCAATCGACAGGTGACGGTCTACTGGTCCACGACCTGACAGTCGTGTCACGTGGCGAAAGAGTTTCTTTCGTCTCGGGGTGTCGACTTTACCGCCAAGAACGTCGCGGAGGACGCCACCGCCCGCGAGGAGCTGATTGCCAAGACCGGACGGATGGCGGTTCCCGTGATCACCGTGGATGACGAGGTGATCGTCGGCTTCGATCGCGGCCGGCTCCAGCGGCTCCTCGGGGTGTAGGCGATGCCGACGGTCCGCTGCCCGGATTGTGGCGCGGTGATCGAATTCCGTCCCACTGTCACGTCAGGAGACTTGGTCGAGTGTCCGAACTGCGCCGGGCACTTGCTCCGCGTCCGCGAGGACGGCGGTCGATGGTCCGCGACCCTTGCCCATCGAGTGAGCTGTCCCAACTGTAATGAGCTGGCGACGCTCCCCGAAGACGTCGAGACTGGAGACCTGGTGGAGTGCTGCGGTCAAAAGTACCGCTTAACGCTCGAGTACGGCGCGTTCGCCGCCGAAGAGATGTAGGTGACCCATGTGGCGTGATCGTTGGTTGGCCGTCGGCGTGATCGGCGCGGCGCTCGCATGTCTGGCGTGCCTCACCCCGCTTGCCGTGCTCGCGCTCGGAGCCGTCGGCCTGGGCGCATGGGCCGGGCGCCTGGACGCGGTCCTGGTCCCGGTGCTGCTCGGGTTCCTGGCGCTCGCGGTGTACCGCTATCGGAGCGCCGGTCGGGGGGCACGGTGAGGCCCGGCTCGGTCGGTGCCGGCATCGCCGCCTGGGTGGGGGCAGGGCTATCGTCCCTGTGCTGCCTTCTGCCGCTCTCGATCATCGTGCTCGGCCTCGGAAGCGGCGCGTTCATGGCGGTCACGATGCAGTATCGCTGGATCCTGATTCCGGCTGGCGTCATTGGTGTGGTCACGGGCTTCATGCTCTACGTCCGCGAACGGCGGCGGTGCGACGCTGCTGCGTGCCGGATGGCGGGCGGGCGCGTGACGCTGGCGCTCCTGATCCTGGCCACCCTCGTGGTCAGCACGTCCATCGCGCTCGACCGCTTCCCTGAGCTGACCTCCGACCTCTTGGCCCGTGTGATGACGACCGATACCCACCCCGGGCATGACATGGGAGGGAAACCATGAGGCCGTGCCTACGAGTCTGGCTCTCGTTGCTGTTGCTCGCTCTGCTCCCGAACGTGGCGCTCGCGGCAGCGACCTCGACCGTCGTACTCGCCGTCGAGGGGATGACGTGAGGAACTTGACCCATCGCGGTCAAGCGGGTCCTGGAAGGACTCAAGGGCGTCAATCGAGCGGACGTGAGTTTCGCGGCGAAGGAAGCGGTGGTCGTGTTCGACCCCGCACGGGTCACGGTCGAGCAGATGGTGGAGGCCGTGAACCGGCTGGGCTTCAAGGCGTCGCCGAAAGGCGGAGCGCCGTCAGCGACTTCCGACAAGGGGCACTGAGGCGAGTCGCAACAATTCTCGCCGAGCGTCGCGACGGCACACCACGCTGTGGCGACGAGGAGGCTTTCCGGCGGCCTGGTGAACGCCGGCATCCGCAACATCTCCCGGGCGAAGTAGAGCGGGAGCGCGATCGCGACGAGGCGGGCGGCGCGTCGCACGCCGCCCGCCCCTCCCCGCGCGGTCTTCGGATCAGAGCCGAGTGAGTCGCCCTGAAGCGATCAGATCGACGAGGACGTTCCACTCCTCGCGCTTGAGGATGGCTTCGTTGCCCGTCTCTCCGATCCGAACGCCATCTTCACGGATCTCGATTTCCGGGCACGCGATGCACGAAGGACACAGCGACATTTTCAGCGCTTCCATCGTTTTCTCCTTCCCCAGTTGGGGGTCACTCCTTCGATGTGCGGGCAGACGGCGGCGTGGGCTCCGCGTGGGGGCGATGACGAGAGCAGCATGTGGAGACCACGGCGCACGGCTTGAAGATCCGCGAGCGTCTCGTCCAGGTCCGTGACTTTCCGCTGAACGAGCTGGCGGACGTGCTGGCAGGGGAACCGCCCCGACCGTTTGATGGCCATGATCTGCGTGATCTCGGCGAGGGAGAAGCCCAGCCGGCGGGCCCGTGTGACGAACTCGAGCAGGGCCAGCGTGTCATCGCCGTAGACTCTGTAGCCGGAGGACGACCGCGACACCGGCGGCAGGATGCCGACGGCCTCGTACAACCTCACGGCCTTCCGGCTCACCCCGCTTCGGCCCGCCACTTGACCGATCAGCAGCCCGTCGTGCGCCATGTCGTCACGCTACACCTTGCCCCCAGGGGCAAGGTCAAGTCCTTTGTGCGGCGCTACCCGCCCGAGCGCATGCGTGTCGCCTCTGCGCGCAGGAAGAAGCTCCCCTCGGTCACGACCTTCTCGCCGGGCTTGAGCCCTTCCAACACCTGGACGATCTCGCCAGCGGGCTGCCCGAGCTTGACCGGACGCTCGGTGAACTTGCCCTCCTCCCCCTCGACCGGCACGTACACGACCGTGCGCTCGCCCACCGACTGGACGGCGGCGCGTGGGACCACCGTCATCCGCTGCCCCGTGCCCGTCTGGAAGCTGGCCGTGACGAACATGCCGAGGCGGAGGTCGCCGGTCCGGTTGGGGACCTCGACCCGCACCTTCGCGGTTCGCGTGGCGGGGTCCACGCGTGGGTCGATGTACGCCACGCGGCCACGAAGCGGCGCATTCGGCGCAGACGGGACGACGATCGTCGTCTCCGTTCCCACGCGCACCGAGGGAAAGTCCTTCTCGTACAGGTCACCGATCACCCAGACCGAGCTGAGATCGGTCACCACGAACAGCTCGTGCGCGGCGCCGACCACCTGGCCAGGATTCACCGCACGCGTAATGACGATCCCGTCGGCCGGGGACGATACGGTGACCTCGGAGACAACCTGCGAGGCGCCCTCGAGGTTCGCCACGCGCTTGGGAGAGAGGCCGAGCAACAACAGCCGCTGGCCCGCCGCCGCGATTTCCGTCTCGTGGGCGGCATGCGTGGCCGTCACGTCCTCCAGCTCTTGGCGGCTCGCGGCTCCGAGGTCGACGAGCTTCTGCGTGCGCTGCAGCTTCTGATGGTCCGCCTGGAACATCGCTCGCATAGAGAGGTACTTCATCTGGGCGTCCGCCAATTCGGAGCTGAAGATGACGGCCAGCGGCTGGCCACGGTGCACCTGGGAGCCCAGCTCGACCGGGACCTGCCGGACGATACCGCCCACGAGCGCATTGACCTTGGTGTCGCGATACGCGTTCGACGTCACCGTCGCCGGCACGGTCACCGCCGCCCCCGCCGTCTGGCTCTCGACCTCGGCAGTCTTGATGCCCGCCCGCTCGATGGCTTCCGGCGTCAGCGACACCTCGACGGTCTCGTCTCCCTTCGCGCTCGCCTGCTGGTCCGCCTGCCCCAGGCCTGGCATCGACGGCATCGATCTGGTGCCCTGAGCCCCGCTGCCCGTCTTGATCTCCGCGCTTCGGCTTCCCGCCGGGCTCTTCTTGCCGCTATCGAGTGCGTTCGAGGCGCGGCGTTCTCCCCAGATCACCCCGCCGGCGAGGCCGACGCCGATCAGCGCCAGTGCGATCAAGATTCTCCAGCTCGTCTTCCTCCAATCCTGTCGGGCGGCGTCATCATCAGGCGTTTCCGAGATCAGCTCGTCGTCTCGCTCCATGGTGTCTCCCGCCTCAGCGGCTCGGCGGCCCGACCGCGCGCTCGATCTCGACCGCGGCGTCATAGACCTGTCTCAAGACCTCGGTGTAGCCATTCTCGATGTCGATATATCTGCGCTGCTCGGCGATCACGTCGAGCAGGGAGATCCGCCCCAACTCGTGCGTCTGGCGGACGATCTCCAGATTGCGGCGGGCCACGTCGCGAACGCCACGTTCGTAGATCTGCAATGACCGCTGCGCGGCCTCGTACTGCGTGAACGCCGCACCCACCTCCTGACGCGCCATCAGCTCCATGAACTCGAGCCGCCGCTCGGCCGCCCGCGTCTCGGCCTCGGCCGCCGCGACGTTACCCTGGTTCCGATTCCGCACGGGAAGCGTGATCGTCACGCCGGCGCCGAAGTAGTGGAAGACGTCCTGGATCGGCCGGGTCGCGCCGCTGTCGGTGAGGCCGTTGAGCATGAAGCCGACGTCCTGGCGCTGATAGCCAAAGTTGACGCTGGCGTCCCACCGACCTTCCGCCTGCTCCTTCTTGATCCTCGCCGCGGCCGTCGCCACTTCGGCACGCCCCGCGTCGAGGTCTGCCCGGGTCTCGATGGCCCGTCTCAGTGCCTCAGGCTTCTCGGGCAAGGTCGGCGGCGCCGCCAGCTCGCCGCGGAGGAGGAGCGGGGCGTCAGGCGCCATGCCGGCCAGCGCTTTGAGCTGCAAGGCTGATATCTCGATACGGCTCGCCTGGACCTCGCGGGTCGCCCCGAGCCGATTGACCTCAACGAGCATCAGGTTTTCCTCGATGGCCGGGATCGCGCCCTCACGAACGCGGTCCTGGACCAGTCTCAGCGCGTCGCGGTTCGCCAGCAGCAGTTCCTCCGTCACGCCGAGATTCCTCCTCGCGGCGAAGTGCTCGCCGGCCTTCATACGCACGTCCGCGGTGAGCCGCCGCTCGCGGTCGCGGACCTGGGCCCGCTTGCCCTGCAGCTCGCGTTCCGCGACTCCGACGCGCCCTTCCTTACGGCCACCGCGATCGAGCGGCACGGTCAGCCCGATCGTCAAATTGTTGTCGGGGCTGAGGGCCTTTTGGCCACCCAACTCCAGCATCGGATTCGGGCGAAGGCCAGCCTGCTGCAGGCGGCCGATCGCCGCGTCGACTTCCGCGCGTGCGGCGCTGAGGTCGGGGTTGTCGGCGATGGCGCGGACGACCATGTCATCGACCGTCATCTCGCCCGTTGGCACGCGCGGTTGAGCGCGGGCAGCGTTCGGTGCATGCGCCGTGGCGAGCACAACAAGCATTAGCAACCACGCCCAGATCGGCATGGCCGTCAGCGGACCGAGACCGAGAACTTCGTTGAGCTCTTGCCCGCGGGGCCGTCCCACGTGATCGCGACCTGGCGCGTGCCCGTGTCCGGGAAGTCGATCGTCCCGAGGTACCGCCCGGGAGTCTTGTCCGGCGTGAGCGTGGCGCCCGCGATCATCGGAGCCATCCCGGACATCGTCATGCTCGTATTGAGCGCGACCTTGCCGGCGTCGACCGGTTGCTCGTCCTTGGCCGACGTGAACTCCAGCACGAAGGCGTTCTTCCCCTGTTTCCACCGTCCGGCCTCGTTCTTCAGCGTGATGACGACGTCCTTCGCCTTCTGTGTGGCGATGGTCTTGTCCTCGGCGCGAGCCAGGCCGACCGCGCCAACCGCGAGGACGACACTCAGCGTGAGCGTTGCGACGACTCTCTTCATGCCTCATTCTCCTTGTGGTGGTGTATTACTCGGCCGATCCAAGCCCCGGCCGGTTCTGTTCGGACTGCTGCGCGCGCTCCGCCGACTCGGCCCGGCGCAGCTCGCGCTCCCGCAGCCAGTGGAAGATCACGGGCGTGACGATCAGGACGAGACCCAGGGAGCTGACCATCCCGCCCAAGACGGGCGTGGCCAGCGGCTTCATGACCTCGGCCCCGGTGGAGTGGCTCCACATGATCGGCAGCAGACTCGCCACGACTGTCGACACGGTCATCACCTTCGGGCGAAGCCGAAGCAGGGCGCCTTCCTTGACGGCTTCGAGCAGCGCCTCTCGGGTCAACCGCCCGCCAAGCGCCTCGCGCTTTTGCGTCACGGCTTCCTCCAGATAGATCACCATGACGACCGCCGTCTGCACGGCTGTCCCGAAGAGCGCGATGAAGCCCACCCACACGGCGACCGAGAAGTTGTAGCCGAGCGCGTACAAGAGATAGATGCCGC